>NZ_PZZP01000002.1:300000-569576 GCF_003046315.1 Desmospora activa DSM 45169
ACTCACATCGGTAAAAGCGGATTGAAACGCTCCCCAATCCGGATGCCCTTCATCCAATGTGTCATGCCCCGCCAATCCGCTAGCCATCACTGTCACCATATCGTTGGTGCTGGAATCACCGTCAACGGTGATCATATTGAAGCTCTCATCCGTTGTTGCTTTTAACAGCCGCTGTAACACCGGTGGTTCAATGACGGCATCAGTGGTGATAAAGGCTAACATCGTCGCCATATTGGGATGAACCATACCTGAACCTTTGGCTGCCCCGGCGATCCGCACCTCTTGACCATCCACTTTTACACGGGCTTCCGCTGCCTTTGTAAAAGTGTCGGTGGTTAAGATGGCAGCGCCAAAATCCTGATCCCCCTGGGGCGAGAGCGACGCGGTCAACGGTGGAACCGCGTCAACGATCCGTTCCAACGGCAATCGCTCTCCGATTACGCCGGTGGATGTAACGCCGACGAGAGTTTCAGAAATGCCCAGGGCTTGTGCGCATGCGCGCCTCATTTCGCGGGCATCTTCCCAGCCCTGTTCACCGGTGCAGGCGTTGGCATTGCCGCTGTTGACCAATAATGCTTGCATCCGTCCGTTGGATGCAGCCAGCCCTTCACGGGTGACGCCTAACGGAGGTGCCTGAAAGGCGTTGGTGGTGTAAACCGCCGCCGCTGCTGCGGGGACATGACAATACAACAGACCCAGATCTTTGCGCTTCCGTTTAATCCCTGCATGTAAGCCCGCAGCCGCAAACCCGCGGGGGGATGTAATCATCGGCGCCGCAATCGCTTCAACCCCCAATTGATCGCTGTCCGTGATCGTGCTCATTTTTAGCCGTTCCAATTCGATTTCTCCCCTCTCTTTTAGCCGATCATCGTTTTTTTATGGAAACAGCGGATCTGCGACCAGCCCGGCGGTCTCCGGCCAACCCATGCGTATGTTCAGGTTTTGTACCGCTTGCCCCGCAGCACCCTTGACCAAATTATCGATCGCCGCAGCCACCACCACATAGCCGGTACGATCATCAACATGCAGCTGTAAATCGCAATAATTACTCCCCTGTACTTCCTTTGTCCGCGGCCAGCGGCCCTCCTCCAACAGGCGAACAAAGGGGGCCTCTTCATAGGCGGCACGCCAACGGTCACGCAAGTCCTGTGCCGTCCATCCAGCGCGGAGACGACTGTAAGCAGTAATCAGAATACCGCGGCTCATCGGCACAATTTGCGGTGTAAACAACACACGCCAATCATCACCCGTTCCCCACATTTGTAAAAACCGTTCCATCTCCGGTGTATGCTGATGAACGCCTGCCTTATAGGGAAACACATTGCCCTCCACTTCGCTGTACAAGCTGCTCAACTTCAACCCGCGACCAGCACCAGAGATCCCTGATTTTCCGTCGACCATGATTGAAGATTGATCTAAGGCACCCGCTTGCACCAGCGGCAGCAACGCCAACAAGGCGGCAGTGGGATAACAACCAGGATTGGCGATGATATCAGCTTCGGCGATAGCGGCGGCGTTCCATTCGCTCAACCCGTATTGCGCCCGCTCCAGCCACGTCGCAGCAGGAGCCTCTTTTCCGTACCATTGCTGATACTCCTCCGGCTCTAGGCGGAAATCTCCGGCTAAGTCGATCGCCACGACACCCCGTTCTACCAATGGCGGCATCTGGCGGCTACTTACTCCCGCCGGTGCGGCAAAAAAAACGGCATCCACCTGTTCTGCCAAGCGATCAGCATCCCATTCCTCCAATGTTTGATCCAGATGAGCCAAATGGGGAAACACCGCTACCAGCCGCTCCCCGGCCTGCGATGAGGAGACTAGTGAACGGATGGTCACATGCGGATGACGATTTAATATCCGTACCAACTCTCCACTCCCATAACCGGTAGCTCCCACCACGGCGACGTTCATCGTTTCCTTCCTCCCTCTTCCGTATCGGTTTCGTATCATTATACATAGGTACTAATATTTATTCAATCCATTTGTGTAAAAAAGGCCAAAAAAAGAAGCGATCCATGGATCGCGACATGGTTATTGGTCTGGATCGCGTCGATCGGAGTCTGCCTTTATCGCTTCGTTTCCCGACCTACGATTGTGCCAGTTAACCTTGCTGCAAAAGGGAACATCGGCTTCCAGATCTCCCTTTGTCGTGAAACTCGTTTCTAGATTATGCGACAAGTTCGGTCTGTGAGGCGGAACTTCTTCAAAAACAGAAAAGCTTTGAGACTCCTCCCCCACTCTCCATACAATAACCACACAAAGAACGGTCCATCGATGGAACCCCCACCGATGGACCGTTTACTTTCTATCTATAGGAATGGAAGCGAGCTTTAGACGGGGAAAAGATAAACCCTCCGCCGCCTGAAGGAACACCGCTTACTTATGCTCAGCTAACCACTCAGCCAGTACTGCCCGATTTTCGTCCGATAGTTGTTTGATCGCAGGCATACGCCCTTTTCCGTTCATGATGATCTCTTCGATCTCCTCTTGGGAGTACTTCGCCCCCACTTCTTTCAAGCCGGGACCGGAAACACCTTCCAAGTTTTGTCCGTGACAGCTCATGCAGTTGTTGTTATAGATGTTTTCCGCGGTCGTTTGCTCCACTGCACCACCGGAATCATCTTGATTGTTGTCTGCTCCTTCATCAGCCGGTGGGTTTTCCTGAACGCATGCAGCCAGCAAAAAGACCGTACCAGCCAATACTGCAACCCTTTTCCAATGGGATCCTACCATTTCCATCAATCCTTTCTGCTCTTTATTTCTCGTAAGGCTACCGTGTACACATTAGGGAGGACTGAGACTACCCTTCTTCTTATTATCATACCGAATCCATCTCGATTCCAACAAAAGAAAATCGCCGGATCATTGAACAAATCCGGCGATACTGACGGTTACTTCGATTTTCTGCCGCGACGGCTTCCCCGAGAAGGGATGGAAGTGGTAGCGAAGGGGGCTTGACCCTGTTCATCATTGGCTTCTTTGCCCGCTGCCGTTTCCTCTACTGCTTGTTCTTGTTCCTGCTCCTGTTTTTGCAAGCGTTTTTGCAAAATATCCGATCTCGGTGTCGATTCTTCTTCCGTATTTGTGTTCGTTTGAGGTGCACGATTCTGCGTTTTTTCCGCTGTCCGTAGTCTGCGACCTGCTGCCGAACCCGAACGTTGATTTAATGTTGATTGCTGTTCCGGTTGTTCCGGATCTTGTTCGGAGGGTGTCTCCTTCTTTTCCGGTCTTCTTTTCCCCAGTTTCCCCTCGTCCTCATCCGGATAATCATAGGGATCGCCAAACGCTTTCTGGAGCTCGTCCACTTCCTGGCTGCGCTTTTTACTGATTATAATATTGATCACAATAATCACAATCAATACTACGGCCACTCCCACCCAAACTGTAACCGGCATCTCTTCCAGCCGTTCAATTATCATATGTATTCTACCACCTATTCATTTTCAAAGCTGAAACTTGGAACTTCTGCCGGAAAACGCAACCCTTTGCTGAAATGCCCTTCACTAAAAGGGCTTTCTTGCTTCACTCACCCATCCCGTCGTATACCAAGTAACCCTCTTTTATCTATCCATTGCATCAAAGCAATAGCCCCTATTCGCCGCGAAAAGAAGGTTTTCGCTTCTCCAGAAATGCATTCATCCCTTCCATGCGGTCTTGTGTATGAAACAGCAGCCCAAAGGAAGAAGCCTCCAACTGCAATCCAGTCCTTAGGTCCGTCTCTATTCCCTGATTGATCGTCTGTTTAATATAGCGAAGCGCGATCGGGGCTTGTGCGGTCAGCTGGGCGGCCAATCCTTTTGCTTCCTGCAACAAGTCAGCACTCGGCACCACTTTTTGTACAATGCCCAGTTGCAATGCCGTATCGGCATCCATCCGCTCACCTGTCATGGCATAATATTTGGCGGTGTTTTTCCCCACCAGACGAACCAAACGCTGCGTTCCTCCATAGCCGGGCATCACACCTAAGTGAATTTCCGGCAATCCGAATTGTGCCCGCTCGGAAGCCAATAGAATATCCCCACTCAGGGCTAATTCAAAGCCGCCGCCGAGGGCATAGCCGTTGACAGCCATGATTACCGGAATCGGCATTTCTTCCAAACGGCTAAATAATCGCTGTCCCCAAGATGCCAACCGCTCCGCATCACTTGCCGATTGAAGCTGACGCAGTTCCGAAATGTCCGCCCCTGCCACAAACGCTTTCTCACCGGCTCCGGCGAGAATGAGAGCACCGGTCTTCTTCTGCGCTTCCACTTGATCCAATGCCTGCTCGATCTCCCGCAATGTCTCCTGATTGAGCGCATTCATCACCGTGGGTCGATTGATGGTTAAAAGTGTCCAACCATCCCCCATTTCCAGGGTAATCTGGTTAAATTCCAACCCTTCCACCTCCAGTGAGACTATCGAGTAAAGCCTTTTCAAAAAGACCGTTGCACTATTCGACAGCGAGAGGGGTAACTCCTGTTTTCATAAAGCTCTTTCGT
Organism: Desmospora activa DSM 45169; assembly: GCF_003046315.1. Classification (NCBI taxonomy): domain Bacteria; kingdom Bacillati; phylum Bacillota; class Bacilli; order Caryophanales; family Thermoactinomycetaceae; genus Desmospora; species Desmospora activa. Next base: position 304,482 of record NZ_PZZP01000002.1, read on the forward strand.
GTCCGAAAATGTTTTGTTGTATTGCGCACGATCACTTGGTGCTATCGTGCTCATGCCGATTCGTCATTTGCCGCCAAACGGATCCGCCCGCTTCTTCCCCGCGCTCAATCCGTTCCAGGGCCATTTTGGCTTGCATCGCCACTTCAAACTCCGGGTCCTCTGCCGCCGCTCTCAGGGCTGGAACAGCCGACTCATCCCCTGTTTCATATAGAAACATGGCGGCACGCCACCGAACCAATTTACTCTTATCCGTTAACGCTTCGATCATTTGTGGAATGGCGGCAGGATCTCCGAGATCGGACAGACAATCGCCCGCAGTACGGCGAACGGTGACAGAGGCGTCTTTTAATGCATGGTAGAGCGCGGGCAAAACCGCCTTATCTTCAATCGCTCCCAGATACGCTGTCGCCAACCGTCGGATGGACGATTTGGGATCCGATAGGGCTTGGTTGAGTACAGGGAGATCCTCCAAGGTTGGATTCATCTGTTCTAAGGCCGCATATCGCTTCTTCCAATCCGATTCTTTCATCATCGCAAGGGTAACTTTTCGCCCACGGCTCTTCTCCTGTGGTGTCTCCCCCGCTTGCAGGTTAAGCGCCAACTCTGTCAATCCGGCCAAGCGCTCATCATCATAAGCAGCACTCACCTCTTGCACGACTTCTTCCCCGACCTCATCCCAATCACCGTAGCGGACACCGCGCTCTTCCCACCGCCTCTCCATTACCATATTTTCCGCTGCGGATTGCGCCTTCATCACCGCTTCAGCAAAACGGGGCGGTAATGCAAACCGGCGCTCTTCTTCCTCATTTGTCAATTTCACCTGAATCGGCAGACTGCGGAAGGTTTGCACATACACTTTTATCTCACCAAACGCTTCTTTTGTCGATCCATCATAGGTCGCATTTTCGGAGGAAACGGTTTCTTCTCCAAACACTTCTCGTACCCGCGGCAAAATTTCCTTCCAGTCGATGCGTCCATTTCGTTCCACCGCTAGAAAATCTGCCACTCGGAAAACACTCTTCACCCCGTCAATCTCCAACACCGCTTGAATAACCGTCGGAGCTTGCTCCCGATTATCCTGGGTATAAGTGATTGCTTGTGCCACTGTTTCATCCACATTGATCTTCATCGAATTGGGACTGGGTGTCGGTTCAATCGAAATAATGTTCATCATGATCCCCTTTCCATCTCATCTCTTTTTCGATCGTTCTTCGCTGGTTAGAATTTTACCACAGAAAAAGGGAGTAAACGTATAAACTCGAGATGGTGAGGGAGGGATTTTAACTCATTTGCGCCAGAAGTCTCCCGCTTCTACATGAATGACGCGTCAGACGGGGGATGGCTTTTGCCATCTTATAATTTTTACAAAAATTCCCTAAAATCATTGGGAGAGGTTCATTTAGGCCTTTGTCTTTATCTTTGATATACTTCCAGGATAGGATGTGCGTAACTCAGCGAAAAGGGAGGAGATTTTGATGACCACTGACAAACAGATTGAAGCGATTTTAGAAGAACACGGATTGTCGGAAATGAAGGAGGAGGTGTTGTCCACGTTGATTCCCTGTGTCAAACTGATCCCGGAAACGGAGACGGCTCCAGAATTAGGGTGGTCCCGCTTTGGCGGAATGCCGGATGGCCCTGTCGGGATGGATTACCCGCACCATTTGGGCAAACCCCTCCCTTTTATCGCCCAGTTTCGATTGGATGAGTGGGCCGGATTGGTACCGGATATGCCGCTTCCTCCTATGGGCATGCTGTATTTCTTTTGTGATACGGAAGCGTTATGGGGAGAAAAAAACCCCGGCAACTGGCGTGTCATTTATCACCCGACAGCAAATGATCTGACACCGGCACCTTTTCCGGAAGAGCTGCCACGGGAGGCACGCTACCCCGAATACCGGATGACCCCTATCGCCGATCGACAACTTCCCGATGTAGAACCGGTGGAAGGGATGGAAGAGGTCTATTTCGACCTGATGGACCGATTATACGATTTGGAAAAACAAGAAGGGGGAGACCACCAATCGCTAGGACACCCGCTGGAGTTAGAGGAGGATGTTTTTGCAACCTGCCGGCGAGAGTCGGGAATTGAGGAAAAAGAATGGGTGCTACTACTACAAGTGGATTCCGATGGGGAGGAACTGGAGATGGTGTGGGGAAATCACGGCATCCTCTACTTTTGCGCCCCGCAAGTCGATGTGTTGGCAGGCCGTTTTGATCGGACATGGGTCGTCCTGCAACAAGATTAACACTCCCCATGGGCTTCTTTCTAAGTATGCCCACAGGGGAACACCGAACGACAATCGCTTCATTCCCATCGATAATCGAGGTTTTTCACACCATCAAACTAATAGTGAAGCTCTCCCTTAACTGAGCCATTTTGTCCACCTTGGCGGAAGTAAAGGAAAACATGAACCGGTTGTATTCCCAACCCTTGCAGTGACACCAAAAAGGGACGCTGTTTGGTAGCCCGTACCACCTGTTGGCGCAAGATGTGGGATTTTTTATCCCATATCTCCACCACCAATACAGCCGGTTGACCATCAGGATCGACGGTTCCAAGAATACGATCGTTCTTTCCGTCAAGAACAAACGGTTCTCCTTGATTTAACGCTTCGCTCTCTCCCTCCACATGCCACACATTGGCCGCAAATGACCAACATCGTTCCTGTTTTGGGCACGGACCCTCTATCGTTACATAAGCGGCAGCGGCAGTGGAAAGGGGCAGAATCATCATCCCTAAAACCGCTAATATCACCCATACTCTAAACATTTTCGCGTAAACCTCCTTCCTGAATAAATCAATATCGATTGAGGCTGCTGACAAACCATGATAACGGAAATCGGGACCCAGGGCCCACTTTATCATCAATCTGAGATTCATCGTTTTTTGTCTTAGAATCTCAGAAAAAGAGAACAAGTATGCGAACCAAAAAGAACCCCCGGAACAAATCCGAGGGGTTCGCAAATCAATTATGCACCTAGTTGTTTGCGCAGATACGCTTCAATAAAGGAATCGAGCTCGCCGTCCACCACTGCCTGCACATTACCTACTTCCACATTGGTGCGGTGATCTTTTACCATGCTATAAGGGTGAAAAACATAGGAGCGGATCTGATTACCCCATCCGATCTCCGTCTGTTCCCCTTTTAACTCGTTCAAATGCTTCTGTTTTTCCTCCAGCTGCTTTTCCAATAGGCGCGCCTTTAGGATCTTCATGGCCCGATCCCGGTTTTTGATCTGGGATCGCTCCGACTGACACGTCACCACCACATTGGTAGGCAAGTGTGTGATCCGCACCGCTGAATCCGTGGTGTTCACATGCTGCCCACCAGCACCGCTGGAGCGGTAGGTGTCGATTTTAAGATCTTCCGTCTTAATTTCCACATCGACATCGTTATCAATCTCCGGCAAAACATTGGCAGAGACAAAGGAGGTGTGACGGCGGCCGGAAGCATCAAAGGGAGAAATGCGTACCAGACGGTGCACGCCTTTTTCCGCCTTGAGATAACCGTAGGCGTTATGCCCTTTGATCAGCAGGGTGACACTTTTGACACCCGCTTCATCCCCTGGGAGATAATCAAGGGTTTCCACTTTAAAGCCGCGCCGTTCCGCCCAACGGGTATACATACGCAGCAAAATTTCCGCCCAATCCTGGGATTCCGTTCCGCCGGCACCGGGGTGCAACTCCAGGATGGCGTTATTTTTGTCATAGGGCTCGCTTAAAAGGAGATTTAATTCAAATTGATCCAGCTTTTTCTTTAGTTCCTTTACTCCCTCGGTCGCTTCGGGGAGCATGGATTCATCATTCTCCTCGGCGATCAGCTCCGCCATCACCTGAAGCTCTTCCAAGGCTTCATTCAACTCCGCGATTCCCTGAACCAATCCTTTCAGTTGGTTATTCTCATCGATCACCTTCTGAGCCTGGTTCTGGTCGTTCCAGAAATCGGGGGCGCTCATCTGCTGTTCTAATTCAGCAATGCGGGACTCTTTGGTGGCGAGGTCAAAGAGACCCCCTGATATCCGCCAATCGCTTGGCTGTATTGGTTAACTCTTGTCGAATCTCTGCTAAGATCATCGTCTCAATCGCTCCTTTGTCAAAATCATCTTATTCAGGATAACACAAAGGTCGCCCGGCCTGAAAGACGGCGAAGATCCAGATGAGAGAAAAGGGCGCTCTGGATTAGCGCGCCCTTGCAAATAGTAATATCTCTACAATGCAGAACTGCAAAGGATGGGATTTTCCAATTCAGTCTGCTTTAAAGTATCCGCTGCTTCCCCGCCGTTGACGGCTTCCGCTAAAAAGCACAAGACACTCCGCTGTAAAATCCCTACACTGCATTATTATCGTCAACATTCAACCCGTCTGCGCCGAACGAGCGCAGCATTGCTTATATTTTTTGCCGCTGCCGCAAGGGCAAGGATCATTGCGTCCCACTTTGTCGACGTTGCGAAGCGGTTGCTTCTTTTTCTCCTCGCTACGATTGGTAGACTCACCGCTGGATGCGGTCTGCTCAGTAGCTACTTCTTCCCGTTTGATCTCATCATCGCCCACCGTCGATTTCATCACATAACGGACAACTTCTTCCTGAATTTCCTGGATCAGCTGTTGGAACATCTCATATCCTTCAAACTGGTACTCCCGCACTGGATCTGTCTGGCCGTAAGCCCGAAGGTGTATCCCTTGACGCAACTGATCCATGGCATCGATATGGTCCATCCATTTGCGGTCAACAGTACGCAGGATCACCACTTTTGAAAACTCTTGTAGACGCTCGGAACCGATCTCTTCCTCCCGCTCGTCATACGCTTGCTCCAGCTTGTCAACCAAGAGTTGCACGATTTCCTCTTGTTCCAGCCCCTGCAGTTCATCCAGTTCTAACTTTCCGTCCGGGAGCAGCGAGGTATTGGCAAAGTCGACCACCGGATCGAGATCCCATTCTTCCGGGATATCCTCATCCTGGGTGTGTACTTCCACCACCCGTTGGATCAACTCTCTCCCCATCTCCAGTACAATCTCTTTAAAGTTGTCACCGGTCAGCACTTCACGCCGTTGTTTGTAGATGATCTCCCGCTGTTGATTGAGCACATCATCGTATTGCAATACCCACCGTCGGGCGTCAAAGTTCATGCCCTCCACTTTTTTCTGGGAGTTTTCAACCACTTTACTAAACATCCGTCCTTCGACAGGGGTATCTTCATCCATTCCCAGGTTGCTCATCCAGCCTTCGATGCGCTCTCCGCCAAAGCGGCGCATCAATTCATCTTCAAAGGAGAGGAAAAACTGGGTTGATCCGGGGTCGCCTTGGCGACCGGAGCGTCCGCGCAACTGGTTATCGATGCGGCGGCTTTCGTGACGCTCGGTTCCCATGACATGCAAACCGCCGAGTTCATCCACACCCTCGCCGAGAACGATGTCCGTCCCACGACCCGCCATATTGGTTGCGATCGTGACCGCTCCCCGCTGACCGGCCTGAGCGATAATCTCCGCTTCTTTGGCGTGGTTTTTCGCATTAAGAACTTGGTGGGGGACCCCTTTTTTCTTCAGCATTTTGGACAGCAGTTCCGACTTTTCGATGGAAACCGTCCCAACGAGGACTGGCTGTCCGGTGGCGTGCCGTTTGACGATCTCATCCACTACCGCCCGCAGTTTCCCTGCTTCGGTTTTATAAAGCACATCGGTCAGATCATTTCTCACCATCGTCTGATGGGTGGGAATCTGAACGACGTTCATATTGTAGATCTTGCGGAACTCTTCTTCTTCCGTTTTAGCGGTACCGGTCATACCGGCCAAGGTGTTGTACAGGCGGAAGTAGTTTTGTAGCGTGACGGTGGCCAACGTCATGCTTTCCCGCTGTACCTTTAACCCTTCCTTTGCCTCAATCGCCTGATGTAGCCCATCACTGTAACGGCGGCCCTCCATCAAGCGGCCGGTGAAGTCATCCACGATGACAACGCCGCTTTCGTTTACCACATAATCCTGATCCCGTTTCATAATTACATGCGCTTTTAACGCTTGTTGGATGTGGTGGTTGATGTGGATATTGTTGGCATCGTACAGATTATCAATGCCCATAAACGCTTCCGCTTTATCCACACCCTGTTCGGTCAAGGTGACGTTTTTCGTCTTAATATCAACAGTGTAATCTTCTTCCGGTTTTAACCGCCGCACCATTTTGTCGGCAGCATAGTAGAGATCCGTCGCTTTATTGGCCTGACCGCTGATGATCAAAGGCGTCCGCGCCTCATCAATCAGGATGCTGTCCACTTCGTCGATGAGAGCGAAATTGAGGGGGCGTTGAGTGATCTGTTCTTTATAGAGAACCATATTGTCGCGCAGATAATCAAAGCCGAATTCATTGTTGGTGCCAAAGGTGATATCGGCCTGATATGCCTGTCGCTTCTCCTCCGGTTTCATCCCCGGAACGTTAAGACCTACCGTCAGCCCCAAAAATTCAAAGATTTGGCCCATCCACTCCCGGTCCCGCCGGACCAAATAATCGTTCACCGTCACCAGATGAACGCCTTCACCAGGAAGGGCGTTTAGATAAGCAGGCAAGGTGGAGACCAAGGTTTTCCCTTCCCCGGTTTTCATCTCGGCGATATCCCCGTTGTGAAGTGCGATCCCCCCCACCAACTGCACATAATAATGACGCATCCCCAGTACACGCTTGGCCGCTTCCCGCACCACTGCGTAGGCTTCCGGCAGAAGGTCGTCCAGATCCTCACCCTCATCCAGCCTTTGCCGGAATTCATCGGTCTTTTGTCGCAGTTGTGTATCGGAAAGCGCCGATATCGTCGGTTCCAGCGCGTCGATTTGATCCGCAATCTTATAGCAACGTTTTAGCTCCCGTTGGTTTGCATCGGGCAACATTTTTTTTAAAAGATTAAGCATCAGCCTTCATTCCTTTCGTGAAACAAGATGTTCACATATCCGGCTCGATCCGATCGATTCCAATCATTAGGTACTATCTATTAGTTTAACAAAAAACGGCGTCATATTTCACATTTTCACAAAAGAATTCAGGAAAGGTACAAAATAAGAAAGGGCAGCATTTAGCCGCCCTGGGGATACTTCTTATAACGATGAAGCAGCGTCATTCGGGTTCAATCAGACCATATCGACCGTCTTTGCGCTTGTATACCACGTTTACTGTATCGGTGGATGCATTGGAAAACACGTAAAAATTGTGTCCCAACATATCCATCTGCAAAATTGCTTCCTCAGCATCCATCGGTTTCAGGATAAACCGTTTTGTGCGGACAATTTGAAATTCCTCTTCGCTGTCATCTACTTCCAATTGTGCGGTTGCAGGGGCCGTCCCATTTCCAAGGGAACGGATCGTTCCATCCTGGCGGAACTTGCGATTCACCTTCGTTTTGTACTTCCGAATTTGGCGCTCCAGTTTTTCCACCACTTTGTCGACAGAAGCATACATATCGCTGGTGGATTCCTCGGCCCGTACCAGTATACCAGGGAAAGGGACGGTTACCTCAACCTTGTGGTTGTCTTTGTTGAGAACGCTGAGTGCGACATGAGCTTCCGTCTTATGGGTTGTATCAAAATACTTTTCCAGACGGCTCAACTTCTTTTCCACAAAACTTCGGAGCGCCTCGGTGACATCAATGTTGTTTCCTCGGATATTGTACCTCATGAAGCGAATCCCCCTTTTCGCCATCTATAAGTACCTATTCCCGCTTTACCCTCATTATCCTGCCTTCATTCATAATTCAGGTACAGAAATTATATCCATTTCAAAAAGGTTCTCTATTCCTAAACGTAAAACCCCTCCCGACCAAATGGTCGGGAGGGGTGGGAAATCGTTGGATTAGTAAGCTTTCGTTACGTTAGCAGCCTGCGGTCCACGCGGTCCGTCCACGATTTCAAATTCAACACTTTGACCTTCATCCAAGGTCTTAAAGCCTTCTTCTTGAATGGCGGAGTAGTGTACAAACACGTCTTCGCCACCTTCACGCTCGATAAACCCATAACCTTTTTCCGCGTTGAACCACTTGACTTTGCCTTGCATATGAACAATCCCTTCATAATGTGATGCACATGAAAATGACCATCTGGACCTCTTCCATGCAAAAATAATATATCACTGCCCATCAGGCAAAGTCAAGGATATTTGACTGGACTTTGGAGATTCAGTATTCCTTTATCTCCCATTTACAGCACTTTGCTCAAAAATACGCGCGTACGTTCATGACGGGGATGTTGGAATACTTCCGTCGGATTGCCTTCCTCTTGAATGACGCCGTCATCCATAAAGATCACGCGATCGCACACCTCACGCGCAAATCCCATTTCATGGGTGACCACCACCATCGTCATTCCTTCTTGCGCCAATTCCTTCATCACCGCCAGTACTTCCCCGATCATTTCCGGATCGAGAGCGGATGTGGGTTCATCAAACAGCATCACCTTAGGATCCATTGCTAAAGCCCGGGCAATCGCCACCCGTTGTTGTTGCCCCCCGGACAGCTGTTGTGGATAAGCGGTGGCTTTCTCCTCCAATCCCACCTTGGCCAACAGCGATGTCGCTTTTTCCTCCGCCTGTTGTCGACTCCATCCCCGTACCTGCACAGGTGCCAGCGCAATATTGTCAAGCACACTCATATGGGGGAAAAGGTTAAATTGCTGAAACACCATGCCCACATCGGTACGCACCTGATTGATATCCGTCGCCGGGTCCGTCAAATCGTGACCATCCACGATCACACGGCCGGATGAACAATCCTCCAACAAATTCATACAGCGAAGCAGGGTACTTTTTCCCGATCCACTGGGTCCGATGATGGAAACCACTTCTTTTTCCGCAACTGTTAGATCGATTCCCTTCAATACTTCCGTTTTACCAAACTTTTTATGTAGATTTTCTACCTGGATCATCGGATTCACCCTCTTTCCTTCGCTTCAGGACTGAATCGCTTCTCCAACCAATACACTAGTCGGGATAAGAGCAAGGTTAAAATAAAATACATAATACCCACTGTCAAATAAGGGGCCCACCGTTCCCAGGTGTTTTTGGCGGTAGTCCAAGCGGCATAGGTTAAGTCGTTGACGGCGATCATCGCCACCAAGGAAGAATCTTTTAACAACGCGATAAATTCATTGCCCAAAGGGGGCAACATCCGGCGAAACGCCTGCGGCAAGATCACATGGCGCATTGCTTGTCCATATGACATACCGAGGGAACGGGCCGCTTCCATCTGCCCTTTATCAATGGATTGAATGCCTCCGCGAAAAATCTCCGCAATATATGCACCCGCATTGAGTGAAAGGGCAACAAAACCGGAGAAAAGGGGTCCAGGCGAAATCAAGCCCATCCCTTCCCATATGGTGGGAATCAAGCCAAAATGAATAAATAAGATCTGTAACAATAACGGTGTCCCTCGAAAAATATCCACATACAGGGTGGCGGGGCGTACCAGCCACCACCTCCCGGAGAGACGCATCAAACCTAAGATCAAACCGATCACCAATCCCACGCCTACACCGACCACTGTTAACAAGATAGTGGTATAAAAACCACGTACAAATAACTCATGATATTCCAGGACGACCGACCAATCCATGATTGCACCCCTCTAGGAAAAAAGTCATATCCAATATGCTTTTAGACTTATCCACATATTTATCCACATCATCCACAACACAAATACCGGAAAAGAAGCGCAGATACACCTTCTTTTCCGGTTAAATGACTATTTCTTATCACCAAACCACTTATTATAAATTTTATCGTATGTGCCGTCATTTTGTATTTTTTCCAAACCAGAATTGATTTTATCCAGCATTTCCTGATTTCCCTTTTTCACGATGATGCCATAAAACTCAGGATCAAAGCTGTCATCTTCGATTGTCTTAAATTTCCCGCCCTCTAATTTCTTTTTCATGTAATCCTGCACAACGCCGTTATCGGCGACAACGGCATCCACACGGCCTGCGACTAAATCATCGATTGCTCCAGGCGTATCATCGTATCCACGCAACCCTTTGTAGGTTTTGCCAAAAGCTTTGGTAACGACCGCTTCACCCGTAGTAGCCGACTGAACACCGATTTTCTTTCCCTTTAGATCAGCCAGGGATTTAACATCGGCGTTTTCAGGAACCAGGATCAATTGTTTCGCTTCAAAATAAGGTTCCGAAAAATCGTATTTCTTTTTTCGATCTTCCGTAATCGTTGCCGCCGAGATTCCCATATCCATTTGACCGCGATCAATCGCCTCAAAGAGAGGGTCCCATCCCGTGTGATGAACGGAGATTTCCATCTCTTCCGCCTCCGCGATCGCCTGGATGATATCGATATCGAAGCCAACGATCTCACCATTCCCTTTTTGTGTTTCAAAGGGAGGATAAACCGCATCCGTTCCCACTTTGATCACACCGTTACCATCTGATGCCGTCCCACTGCATCCGGCGAGCAATGCGATCACTGCTAATGGAACAAACCATTGTAATATTTTCACACCAAAGCCCCCTTGATTTTTCCGTTTCTACCTTAAATCATTATACAAAAAAATTTATATATATTCGGCATGAAATAAATCCCATCAATTGGTTCTTTTCCTCCTTCAATGGTGATTGATCTATGTTTTTCGATATGGTTGTAACGATTTCCTGCCTGAGGGCTTCTTTAACCTTTATACGTCAGAAGTCTCCCACTTGTCTCTGCTCTTCCGATGGCAAGTAACCTCCGCCCCTTAGCGTTAGCGTAGACGGGAGAGGTTCATAAACAGACACTCCCCTCTGATAGAGGAGAGTGTCGAGTTTACTGACAAACCACAGTTAAAGGGAAGAAAGCCCGAGTCGGTTTGATTCGAGTATGGGAGGCAAACCCTTCGATACGTGAGAGCTTTGTTCTGATGGTAAGAAACCCCCACTTCTTACCGTTAGCGTAAGTGGGGGAGGTTCATTATGTGGGAGTGTCAGTCTCAGTTAACCGCTTCTTTCAGCTGTTTCCCTGGTTTAAACGCCGGTACACGGCTTGCTTCGATCTGGATTTCTTCCCCGGTCTGGGGATTGCGGCCGGTGCGGGCGGCCCGTTCCCTCACTTCAAAGTTGCCAAAACCGATCAAAGAAACTTTTTCGCCGTTGCGCAGCGCTTCGGAAATCGTTCCAAGAACGGTTTCCACCAAATGAGTCGATTCCTTTTTCGTTTTTCCGGTAGTCTCAGCCACTCGTTCAATCAGTTGTGATTTGTTCATCAAAAGTCACTCCTTTTATGAGTTTTTGAGTTTAGAAGATATCCACATTCCCTTTGTTGCCCATCCTGTGGCGTTGTATACCATCAAGGACAAGAAATCTCGCAAATTTGGCATGGAAGGAAGGGCGATTCGCCAATAAAACATCGCTACCATCCCCCGTTGCCACTGAAACCTCCCAATAAAACGAGCAAAAAAGGTGCTAGAGGATAATCATAGATGATAGCTGGGCTGGTGTTCAAGAGGGTCTCACGATTTTTACGTATATGTCCCCGGTGTTTTTCGCTGAGTAGCAAACTGACGGGTCACCTTAGCAACAACACTCATTCACCGTGCAAAGGTAAGGGAACGGATACGCTCAACACCGGCATCAGCCAAAGTGCGAGCACATTCCACTAAAGTAGCGCCGGTGGTATACACATCATCCACTAAAATCCACGATCCGGAAAGTGTTCTCTCATCGACAGAAGCAGACAGGCGAAAAGCCCCTTTGATCGCCGCCAATCGTTGCCCCCGACCCTTTTGGCTCTGGGAGTCGGCTTGGTGGATTCGTTGCAATAGCGAACGCTTTGGTAAACCGATCGCCTTTGCTACTACTTGCGCCAGCCGCTCCGCCTGATTAAAGCCCCGTTCATGTAATCGATCCGCATGGACGGGAACATAAGTAACTCCTGCTGCTTTCCATCCCGTTTCTAACAAGCGTTCAGCCATCATCTCTCCCAATGGTTTCGCCCACTCCTCGTTTCCTCGATATTTTAACATCCACACCAGTTCCCGCGCAAAACGATTGTATGTACAGACACTGCGGTTGGCTTCCAACGAAGTCTGCCCCCACTGTTGACAATCGCTGCAAGGGGATGAAAACGATCGCTTCATGAAACGGCCACAGCGGAGGCAACAACAATCCCGGATGGGCTTTAGCCGTGCCCGGCAATGGTCACACACCCGCCTCCATCCTCGTCCCCAGGGAACCTTAACCGCCGCCTCACAAAAACAACAAGTGGAAGGTGGAGAAAACAAGTCTATCCCTTTCATGGCTAACCCCCTTTTCCCTCCTCCAGCTCTCGATGAGCGCGTCTATTCCAAGAACGAATCACCTCCCTTGCCCGTACCATTTCCCCGGTTACCACTTTTGACACAAACCAGACTTGCCCCTCTTGGTATTCCATCGACCGTCCGACACGACCGGCAATTTGCACCAATGCAGCCGCATCGAACACCGGGTGATCGGCTCCCGCCACCAAGACATGGCAGCGCGGGACGGTTACCCCGCGTTCCAAGATTGTAGTGGTTACCAGTAAGCGCAGCGTTCCCAAGCGAAATTCTTTTACCAACCGCTTCCGTTCTTCTTCCCGCGATGAGACGAAAGCCACCCGATCCGCGGGGAGATGGAGTTGTTTTTCTAGCCAACTGATCAGCTGTCTTCCGTCTGCTATCCGCGGAACAAATACTAAGGCTTGTCCATCGGTTTGCAACACCCGTTCGACAAAGGCCTCCAACGGGGCAGTCGGCTTTCCCGCCATCATGCGGCGATACCAACCCCATGCCCGGATGATACGAGGCTCTGGCAACGGTTGACCGTGATGGCGTGCTCGTAATGTTACCACCGGCCAGTTGTGGCGCCGAAAGCTTCTTTTCCAAGAGGTGGGCGGCGTCGCCGTCACCAGAACCCGTTTGCCGTCAACCCGGCGTGCCCGCTCCAGCGATGCTTGCAGAGATGGATGTGACTGCAGGGGAAATGCATCCGCTTCATCGATGATCACCAGGGAAAAACAGCGATAAAAGCGCATAGCCTGATGTACTGTGCCGACAAACAGCTCCCCCCGGTTCCAAGTTTGGCCACTCTCCCCATGCAACGTTACGACATTGACGGTAGGGAATGCTTGAGACAGCCGATCTGCCACTTCCACGACCACATCGCGACGAGGAGCTGCCCATAGTACAGGGGCACGACGGGACAGCGCCTGTTCTAATGTTTGAAAGAGAACTTCGGTTTTACCCGCTCCGGTAACCGCCCACAACAACAAAGTGTCCGCCTTTCCCTCTTCCCACCATTGCACACATCGCCTAGATGCCGCCCGTTGAGCGCTTGACAGGGAAAAAGAGAGCTCGGCATTGACCGGGGCTCGTGCTTTCCATGGAAGCGGTTCAAATAAAAATAAGCTCATACACGATTGACTTCTCCCCATCACCAGACAACGGTCACAGTAAAAACAAATATCTTCACAGCGGGCACACACCGTTTTGCGAATGGCACCAAAACCGGAACCACACCGCAGGCACCGACGCCGAAGTGCCGACCCTGCCGTCTCCACTCCGGGCAATACACGCGCCGCACCTGTGAGCACCAACGTTCTGATTCGACGCCATCGATCTTGGGGAGGCAGCGTTTTCTGCCATTTCAGCAGAGCCAAGATCTCTTTCTCCAACAATGCCCGTCCACCCAACGCCTCTCTCCACTTATCCGCTTCCACCACCTCACGGGCCCATTGTTCCTGCGCCGACTTCACCCCTTCACCAGCAGGGATCGTCGTCTCTGGAGACGGTGTCTCGGGCAACATCCCACCCTGCCAGCGACCTTTGCGCATGCGCACTTCTTTTCCCCTGGCCAACCAGAATAATCGATCCGTCTCAACGCAAAAGGTATCATAGATTTTTCCGTCTACTTCATATTGCATCCATTCCAAACTCCCACCTCCTCTATAAAAAAGGACCCTCCCTGCCACCAGGGGGTCCGTTCGTTGTTTCATGATGATTCTGATCGCTCCAGATTTCGTAAGTCCCACACATCCGTATCTTGCTTGACGCGATCTGTATGTTGTTTTAGCTCCTGCTCCGGAACATCCTCAGGGTAGAGGCATACCTTCATCCCAGGGTAACGTTGTTCTAAACGGAGTAAGATCGGCCCCGTATCGTCCAGTGAGCCCGCATCCAGGCAGATCAAATCATCGGATTTCCCCGATACCCGGCGCCAAAAGAAGAAAGAGCGAACGATCCATTCGATGGTACCCTGGTTGTTTCGGGTAACCAATACCAGTCGACCGGAGCGCGTTCGGAGTGGAAAACAAAAAATTCGGTAAAAAAAGTATACGAACCCACCACTTCCGACGATCAGAAGGGCACCCCACAGCAACCACCATTCCATCGCCGTCATCCTCCTTTGCCTCCATTATATGCGGAGAGAAAGTAAGGGGTTCGGTAAAGCTTTTCATGCTGTTTTCTCCTTCACTTTATGGTGGAATGATTCGTTTGTCAACTGCTGCTATAGATGGAATCCAATTTCATCTGTTCAATTTTATGATGTAATTTTATAAAAAAACGCCCCTGCTAGAGGGGCGAGGCATAGACAACCGGCTACGGGGCGGTCGGGGTGGTTATCCGTCTCCGCTCCATGCGTGGCAGAGTCGCTCGACGGACAACCACCCCTCCCTTCTTTCTAACCCCTCCAATGATTTCTCACAATGAAGGAAACCGATCCACAAGATACGGCAAATCAATTTCCCCGCTTAATTACAGTCCCGCTTCCAGTTTCAGCTGATCCGCTTTATCGGTACGTTCCCAGGGAAGATCGACATCACGGCGGCCGAAGTGACCGTATGCAGCGGTTTGGCGGTAAAGCGGGCGGCGTAGATCCAATTGACGGATAATGCCTGCCGGACGCAGATCAAAATGTTTACGCACCAACGCCACCAGTTTATCCTCCTCCAACCGACCGGTATCAAAGGTATCTACCCGAATTGACACCGGTTGAGCAACCCCGATGGCATACGCCAACTGCACCTCACATTTATCCGCCAATCCGGCGGCAACAATGTTTTTAGCCACATAGCGGGCAGCATAGGCGCCAGAGCGGTCCACTTTGGTAGGATCTTTTCCGGAAAAGGCACCACCGCCGTGACGGGCATATCCACCATAGGTATCGACGATAATCTTACGACCGGTCAAGCCGGCATCCCCCATGGGGCCACCGATGACAAACCGGCCCGTCGGATTGATGAAGTATCGAGTCTCATCATCCAACATCTCTGCTGGAACCTCAGGCAAGATTACCTGTTGCTCGATATCCTGTTTAATCTGTTCCAAGGAGATCTCCTCGGAGTGTTGGGTGGAGACGACAATGGTATCGATCCGTACCGGTTTGTCTCCTTCATACTCGACGGAAACCTGGGTTTTACCGTCAGGGCGCAGGTAATCCAATGTTCCGTCCACCCGCACCTGATGTAGACGACGTGCCAAGCGATGAGCCAGGGAAATGGGCAACGGCATCAATTCAGGAGTCTCGTTGACGGCGAATCCAAACATCAACCCCTGATCACCAGCACCGATCGCCTCAATCTCTTCTTCCGTCATGCTTCCTTCCCGTTTTTCCAGGGCTTCATCCACCCCAGCGGCAATATCGGCAGACTGCTCGTCAATTGAGGTGAGAACGGCACAAGTCTCCGCATCGAAGCCATATTTGGCACGGGTATAACCGATATCCCGGATCGTATCCCGCACGATCTTAGGAATATCCACATAGCAGGTGGTGGAGATCTCCCCCGCCACTAACACCAATCCGGTGGTGACAGAGGTTTCACATGCAACCCGAGCATTGGGGTCCCGGGACAAAATTTCATCCAAAACCGCATCGGAGATCTGGTCACAAATTTTATCGGGATGTCCCGCTGTGACCGATTCCGATGTAAACAAACTGCGGCGAAGGTTTTCTGACACAGTTGCTCCTCCTTTTTATCCATACAAAAAGATCCTTCCCCGAGGGAAAGAGGGTTGGTTGACTGTTTGATGGATCTATGTTGGATCTTTTATGCTTCCTCGTTGCAAAATCATTTTCAGGATACAAGAAAAGAGCAGCCATGACAAGGGAGGAGGTTTTCCTTCTCCGCAACTTCACTCCCGTTTCCTAAAACGGTATTCCCATTCTTCCTCCCCTTCACCTGAGAGACGGATAAAGTAACGGCCCGGTTGCAATGAATCTCCGATATCGTCTTCCATTTTTTTCGCATGTAACGCTACAGTTTGTTGTGTACGTAAATTCTCGTCAAACAGCACCACTGTCAGCGGACGGGAAGGCTCTTTTTCCAACGTAAACCGAAAGCGAACCGATTGCGACTCCTCCAAAACAAATGTAAACCAGTCCACATCCGCTTCTCCGGCAATCTGTCCCCGTATCGCTTCCTCGTTGGGCAAGGGTGTTGCTTGCCGGGAGGTATCGTTGGGTTCATACGCATCCCTGGCTTCCGGTTGAAACTCCAGCAACAGTAGATAAGGGTCGGGAATCGCATTTCGTCCATAGTCTGACACACGCACAAATAAGCTTCCCGCTTTTACGTCGATCTCGATTTCTTCCGCCACACCTTCAGCTGCTTCATCCACTTTGGTTCCTTTCCAGCTGCCTGCTTCCTGCAAATAGAGAACAGGATCTCCACGTGGGCTCCATACATTGACAGACAAGCGCAAGCTTCCCGGCTCATCCAGATCGAAACGGAACCAGTCGTCATCCCTCTCCTTATGAAACGTTCCTTGAAAGGAGGAAATACCGGGCTCCACTTTCACCCTGTACGCACTCCAGCGCTGATCGTTGTTTTCGTATGCATCGGGTTGCAGGCGAAATTGATTGCTCAAAGTATACGCCCACTCCTGGTCATCTCGGGTGGACAGGCAAAAGATCCATTCGTGCTTTTCTACTGAGAGATGGACTTCTTCCAGCTCTTCCCCGCTGTACTCCACCGACTCCTCTCCCGGTGCCGTTCCTCGCAATGTAACTGCGCCCATCCCTTGTGGTTCTCCCTCTACCTTGAGGGTGAGCGTCCCTTCATAAGGGGTGGTAATCTGAAAGCAGTCGGTATCATCTTTTCCCGCTAAAACGGCGCTTACCCGTTGATCACGGGATAAAGGCATCGCCGTTTGCGGAGAATCGTTGGGCTCAAAGATGTCCGCTTTCCCTTTTTGCGTAAGCGTGGACAAGACATCGATCTCCCCATAGCCTCCCCATTCGTCCCACCGTTCTTCTCCCACCGGACGTGCGGACTGCCGAATGCGATTGCGCATCGCTTCCGGAGTTAGCGTCGGTGTCTGTCCTTTAAGCAACGCGGCTAATGCCGCCGCTTGTGGAGCAGCAAAAGAGGTACCCGAATCAGCCTTGCGCCCGCCGCCCGGGACAGCGGCCACAATCGATTCTCCCGGTGCCACCACATCAATCCCGGAACCGCCATTGGAAGTAGGAACCACTTTCCCCTCGCGTCCGACCGCTCCCACCCCCAACACTTCCGGAAAAGCAGCGGGATAATGAACGGGAGAATTATAGCGAATATCCCCATTCTCATCGAGACTGGCATTTCCGGTGGCTCCCACCACCAGGACGCCCTCCTCCTCGGCAAAGCGGACAGCGTCAGCCATCGTCTCCGAATAAGTCCAACTCCCTTGCGCCAGCACAATTACATCCGCCCCGCGACGAACCGCTTCCCGCATGCCCTCCGCCGTAAAATAAACGTCACCGTCCTTGCCGTCATTCATCACTTTAACCGGCATAATATCAATAGCGGCAGCATTTGCATCACGCTCCCACCCGTCCCAAACCTCAACCATCACCCCGGCCACATGGGTCCCGTGCCCCATGTAATCTTGAGCGGGCTGTACCGGGTCCCGCAAGTTGATCCCCGAAATCAGGTAAGGCTCCAGCAGCGGATGATTAAAATCGACTCCTGTGTCTACTACCGCCACGGTTACATGGGATTGTACAGGCCAGTCCAACTCCCTCCACGCCTGATCCGCACCGATCTGCCTCAGATAGTAGCGATCCTCTCCACGCTGAGCAGCTCCTTCCCGCTGCTCCACCTCATATTTTTGGTTAGGGTGGATAAACTCAATCTGTTCATGTGCCGCCCATCGCTTTAACCAATCCTCTTCTTTCACCCCCTGCTTTAACTTCACCAACATCGTAAATCCGCCATTTTCCTGTGATCGGTGCAGTACATGAACCGACTCCAAAAAACGGGGATCGGGTTGATCCATCTTCCACTTGACCACCCACTGCTTTTCGACTGACGTTTTCCCTTCATCCACCGTCTCATCAGGGATATCCGGTACCTCTTCCCTCTCCGGCTGACAAGCGATCAATAGTAAGACACTCAACCCGATGATCCATACGCCCCTCATCCACGCTTTCATCACGTCGCTCCGTCCCTTTATGGGTTTTTCACCATAAGCTTACCAGAAAATCGAGTGCGAGTGGAATCAACCGGAATAAGGGCGTTCGAATGATTATGGAGCCAGCGGGAAAGTTTAACATACATACGAAGGGAAGGAATCTTTGAGTCTGTGTTCTTCTGTTTGCATGGGATGACACAACGAAGTCATTTCGCTTGCAAAAATCCCTTCATCATTCCGATAATCAGTTCACAAGCATTCATCACTCAAATCAGGGAGTTGCCACCATGTACCGCTGGGTATCATTCTTTGTTGCCATTCTCGCGCTGCTGACAGGAGGGGTTCTGTTGTCACAGGGCACCCGGGATGACGTTCATCCGCCTATCACTCCCGCTCAACCGGAACATCGGCAAACATCGGATAAGGAAACGACGTCCCAAAACACTCGCTCTCAATTGATCCTTCCCACTCCAGTCAAGAAACCGGTGAGTGTGCTTCTGATGGGGGTAGATCGCCGCAAAAACGACAAGGGGCGCACCGACGCCATTATGCTGATCATTCTCAATCCCCGCAATGAACGGCTTACGCTCCTCAACATTCCCCGTGACGCTAAAGCACAGTTGCATTTGGGTGGTGGCCGCCAACGCTGGGATAAAATCAACCATGCGTATGCCCTTGGAAACGGGGTTAAATCAACCGTACAAACGGTAGAATCGTTTCTTAACATCCCCGTTCATCACTATCTTAAAATGGATATGGCCGGTTTTCGCCGCATCGTTGACCAAATGGGGGGAGTGGATGTTCAGGTCCCAAAGACCTTTTCCTACAAAGGACAGCACTTTCACAAAGGCTCGATGCATTTAAACGGAATACAAGCCCTGGCTTATATTCGCGATCGAACCGGGGGGAGTGATTACGATCGCCATATTCGCCAGCAACAGGTGCTGCGGGAGCTGTGGAAACAAAGCACCCAAGCTTCAACAATGTTGAAACTGCGGGATATTATTCCTACCGTTTTCCACCATGTGGAGACCGACTTGTCTCCTTGGGATATCTGGCGCATGGTTTCCACTCTGCGTACCCTTTCGCCGAATCAGATGCAGGTTCTGCACATGAAAGGTGTAGACGAGTGGAGTAACCATTACTACCTCGTGATTCCACAAAACGAACAGAAACGAATTCAAAACATCCTGCGACAAGAATTAGAGTCAAATTAACAAAGTCATTCTTTGCCCATCATGCTTAAAAAATATCCACCGATCCCTCCGCTTTCACCACAAGGAGGTCCTCTCCGCTTCTCCCCACTTTTAATCTCGATTTTTAGACGGCCTCTCCATCGCCATCGCCCTTTGGCAATCAGACGTGGAACTGGTATGCTGGTTAGAGCTAAAAATTCATACAGTCCAACATCCGCCTCATGTTGGGAAACGAGACCTTGTACGATAAAACCGGAACGATCCTGATCCAACAAACAATCCCGATAAAGAGAAGACATGCCGATCCATATCACGCTAACCACATCCTTTCAAGCCGCTTGGGCTTGTCTGTGGTCAACAGCATAAACCAGGGCTTTTTTTTGCGGCTACCCTTTCGACAAAACTTTCTAAAACAATGGTTCCTTTCCCAGGAAATATGGACAACCCGCGCAAACTCGACAATCCGGAGGAGGGCTTTCCATTGCAGATACCCGCTCGATTCCGCACCGTCAAAGGGTACGGAGAGACTGAAATCATCATACAAAAATCCCGTTTTATCAGCTATGTCGAACGTGTCGATAAAGAGGAGGAAGCCATCGGGTTTATACAGGGAATCGCAAAAAAGCATTGGGACGCGACTCATAACTGTTATGCATATATTGTGCGCGATCCCCAAGAAATTCAGCGTTCCTCCGATGACGGCGAACCGGCGGGTACGGCCGGCCGCCCCATCTTAGAGGTGTTAAAAAAGCGCCAACTGTGTAATACCGCCGTTGTCGTGACTCGCTATTTTGGCGGTATTAAGCTGGGCGCTGGAGGCTTGGTACGAGCATATGGGCAAGGGGCCAGTGCTGGCCTGGACACTGCCGGGGAATATGAGTGGATCCCCCACCACCGGGTCTTGATCACCGTGAATTACCACGCGATGGGAAAGGTGGAACACCAGCTGCATCAGACCGGTTATGAGATGGAATCCCCACAATTTACCGATCGCGTCCAGTGGACGCTATGGGTTCCCGTTGGAGAGGAAACCTCCCTACAACAAATGGTATCCGAACAGACCAGCGGTCAAGGGATGTTCAACCTGAAAGAAATCCAATACCGACCACGAGAATCAGGAAACGAGGAATAGGCATCGATGACCGGGAGAGGGAACGATTTCCAGAGTAGCGGCCCTTTGCACGAAAGAACAAGTCTCGCCATGGTCACTCGTTCCCGATCTCGCTTTGACCGACAACCCAGCGGAGTCTCCGTAGAGCTCAACGGTTTAGCGGCCACACATGCTTTTCGCATAAACACACAGCCCTACATCCTTAAAAGGGAAAGGCGCAAAAACGGAATTCGGGACCCGGGCCTACACTTGCATTAATAATGAACCCCCACAACGACAGCTGCGGGGGTTTTAATCAGTTTAGTCAAAAGCGGGTACAACGGCACCTTCGTATTTTTCTTCAATAAAGGATTTTGCTTCAGGGGAAGTGAGCGCATCCGCTAATTTTTGAATGGCCTCATCATCCTCGTTCCCTTTTTTCACTGCTAAAACATTGACATAAGGGGATTCTGATCCTTCTAGGAACAGAGCGTCCTTTTGTGGATCCAACTTGGCTTGTAAGGCGTAGTTGGTGTTGATCACGGCAAAATCCACCTGATCCAACACCCGGGGTAGAGTGGCCGCTTCCAGCAGTTTAAACTTTAGTTTTTTGGGGTTGGATTTGATGTTCTTTTCGGTTTTATCCCCGTCGCGATTATCCAGCTTAATCAAACCCTCGTCATCCAACAGCAACAGTACCCGGGTGATTTCACTGGTAGCATTAGGCAGAGCCACTGTTGCCCCTTCTTTTAGCTCAGCAATATCATCCAGTTTGTTGGAGTAGGCCCCCATCGGTTCAATATGAACCCCTGTCACCGCCGTTAGATCCCAACCTTGCTCTCGGTTGGTCGCCTCCATCCAGGGGGTGTGCTGAAAGAAGTTGGCGTCCAGCTCTCCTTCTTGCACCGATTTATTGGGCAAAACATAGTCCTGGAACACCTTTACTTCCAACTTAATTCCCTCTTTTTCCAACTGCGGCTTCACATGTTCCAAAATTTCCGCATGGGGCACTTGGCTCGCCCCCACTTTTAATGTTTGTTCCCCTTGGCTTTGGCCACCTCCACATGCAGTCAAAACCAAAGCCAACGATAAAATTAGCAGCGTTAACCACCGTTTTTTCATTTGATCATTTCCTTTCCCATTTTCGTTTTATCGTTTATCCAAGCGGCGGGCTAATCGATCTCCGCCCCATTGGACGATTTGGACCAACAATACGAGCAAAATACCGCATACAACCAGCATTGCATCGTTAAAGGACTGAAAACCGAAGCGATAAGCGGCATCCCCCAGTCCTCCGCCACCCACGACACCAGCCATGGCGGAAAAGCTGATCAGAGTGACACAGGTAACAGTGAGACCTGAAACCAAAGCCGGTGTCGCTTCCGGCAGCAGCACCCGCGTCACCACGCGCCACTTGGTGCTGCCCATGGCCTGTGCCGCCTCAATCACGCCTTTATCCACTTCACGTAAGGCCGTCTCCACCATACGGGCATAAAACGGGGCCGCACCTGCGATCAGTGGAATTGTGGCCGCTGTTGGCCCCAAGGTGGTTCCCACCAACAGTTGTGCAACTGGAAACAAAAACAGAACCAACACGATAAAGGGGACCGCACGAAATAAATTGACAAAAGCGGCAATGATTCGCTGTAACCACGGTTGGGCTGCAATCTGTCCACGATCAGTGATCACCAGTAGGATTCCGAGAGGAATACCGAAGAGGGCGGTAAAAAAAGTGGAGATCGCGACCATATACACCGTCTCACCGCTTGCCTGCCAAACCAGCGGCCAATCAACTTCCGCTAACACCTGCCGTCACCTCCTTCTCCGATCGCTCTCGAAACCGTATCGCCACTTTTTCTACGGTTGAAGGCTCCCCTTCCAAGGAAACCGTCACCGCTCCATCCACAGTCAGTTCCCCTGCTACTAAGTGAATCCGGACTCCATTTGTAGCGGCTTCCTTTTGCAGATGCGGTAACAACTCCCTCCAGTCGTCGACTGAAAACTGCAGCCAGACACTAGTTTCTGCGTCGGCCTGGGGTTGCTCCGCTCCTTCCAGCAATGTCTGCTTCACAAATTGGGCGGTTACTTCATGGCGCGGCCGTTGGAAGATCTCTTCCACTTCCCCCAACTCAATCACACTGCCCCCGTCCATCACTGCCACCCGCTGACAGATGGCGCGAACTACGCTCATTTCGTGTGTAATCAGCAGCAGTGTAATTCCCGTGTCGCGGTTGATTTCCCGCAACAATTGCAGGATGGAGGCTGTCGTCTCCGGATCGAGGGCGGATGTCGCCTCATCACACAACAACACCTTGGGATCGTTGGCCAAAGCACGGGCAATGCCGACACGCTGTTTCTGCCCCCCTGACAGTTGTGAGGGATATGCCGTTGCCCGTTCTTTTAATCCGACACGATCCAACAGCCGCTTCACCCGCTCCTCAATTTCGTCCTTAGGGATTCCTGCCACTTCCAAGGGGAATGCCACATTTCCCCATACCGTTCGTGACCATAACAGGTTAAAGTGTTGAAAAATCATTCCCATCTGTAAGCGCGCCTGGCGCAACTCTTTTTCATTTAAGTGGTGAATGGCTTGACCGTCCACATACACTTCTCCGGACGTCGGTTTTTCCAATCCGTTTACCATTCGCAGGAGCGTGCTTTTACCGGCACCGCTTCTGCCGATAATGCCAAAGATCTCACCTTGTTGAACATCGATATTTACTCCGGATAACGCTGTCACCGGCTGATTTCCTCTTTTTACGGGAAACTGTTTGGATACTTCTTTCAGTTGAATCACAACCTACACCTCCCTTACAACATAAAAAAAACTTTCTGGCAGATACGCAGAAAGGTTGTGTCCAAACTCTCCACTCTCATCTGTCAGAACCTTTACCAGTTCCGCAGGAATTGGCACCTTTACCGCTATGCAGTCGGTTGCCGGGTTTCATCGGGCCAGTCCCTCCACCGCTCTGGATAAGAGAATCCAATTATTCCTATTGGTCGAGAATGATTTTAGCATGAGAAACGCAACCCGTCAATATTTTCGTTTTTGCGAACCGTTGATCGTCGTTTGTTAAGGGTTTTACCCAAGCATTACATTTCCTTTACAAATTGCCGTTCCCACACTATTTTCGGGGGATATGCCGTATAATAAAAACTAATCAAGAGGTCACGGAGGTGCCCTGTATGAATTACCCTGTTGTTGGTAAATCGTTCTTGTTGGGCATTTTCAATGCAACATGGATGAGTATTCCCCTGTGGTTTTTGTTATACCTTACCCTCCGTTTGGTTTTCTAATCGAGAGGTTTACATGAAAATAGAACCGATTATGGTGAAGAATAAAAAAGGTTGCCATTGATTGGCAACCTTTGTGTGTGTTGATGATTCATTTTTAACGCGCTCCGCTACCGGAGAGAACAACCCAGACGGTGCGGTACAGGATTTGCAGATCCAAGGCAAACGATTGTCGCCGAATGTAATACATATCCATAAAGAATTTTTCTTTGGGAGTAGCATCATAACCACCGTTCACTTGAGCCCAACCCGTCAAACCCGGCTTAATGGTTAGCCGCTTTTTAAAGTTGGGGATCTCTTTGGCGAACTTCTCCGTAAACACCCGTCGTTCCGGACGTGGACCGATCAGACTCATATCCCCGTGCAAGACATTGATCAATTGTGGCACTTCATCGATGCGAGTCTTACGAATAAAGCGGCCCACTCGTGTGACGCGCGGATCATCCTTGGCAGCCCACTGCGGTCCATTTTTCTCAGCGTCAATCCGCATTGATCGCAATTTAATCACATGAAATGGTCGACCGTTTAACCCCACTCGTTCTTGCTTATAAAAGACCGGACCTCTTGATTCCAGTTTAATGGCAATCATCGTCAATACCATGACAGGAAGAATAAACACTAAGAGCGCAATCGAAAATAAGATTTCAAGTATTCGCTTTGCCACAGGATACATTCCTGTTTGCTCATGCGATGGTTGAAGATCAACCGAACTCGCTTGCGAATCGCTTTCGTAAGCCATCGCTTTTGAACGCATCCGCAAACCACTCCTGCCGTAATAAAAATAGTTGAAAACAGTAATCACTTACCAGAACTTCACCAACTGGTAACCAGTATACTGGAGATCTAACCGGTTGGCAATACGCGATTAGGCGTATTTTACGTTATCTTTACAATTCTGTTACAGCCGTTCCACGCTGGAGTAAAACCCTGTTTTGCAAAAGGTAATCCAAGCTTTGTATAAGGCCTTCTTCCAGGCTGACCTTAGGCTTAAACATCAGATGGCGTCGCGCTCCGTCAATATCAAAATAACTATGTTTAATATCCCCTTCTCTGTCAGGACCATAGGAAACAGAAATCGGTTTATTTGACACCTTTTTCAAAAGCTGTACCAACTCATTAATGGAAGTGGAAATACCCGTTCCAATATTGAGCACTTGGTTTTCGGCCCGTGACAGTGCCGCGATATTGGCAGCGGCAATATCGGATACATGAATATAATCCCGGGTTTGTTCCCCATCCCCGTCAATTCGGAGTGGTTCCCCCTTCAAAATGCGCTCCAGGAAGATGGCAATCACCGCCCCCTCCCCTTTGCTGATCTGCCGTTGCCCGTAAACATTGGCATAGCGCAAAATGGTAAAGGGGATTCCATAGAGATCTTGATACGCTCTTAGATAGTACTCCGGTGTAAATTTGGAAATCCCGTAAGGAGAGAGCGGATTAACGGGATGGTTTTCATCGATCGGCAAATATTGCGGATTTCCATAAACCGCTGCGGAAGAAGCGTAGATAAACTTGCTAACTCCACACTGACGAGCAGCCTCCAACAAGCGGATGGTTCCATGGATATTAATATCGGCGTCTCCCAGCGGCTGATCGACTGAAAAGGGAACACTGGATTGGGCCGCTTGATGAATCACCGCATCCGGACGTTCGGTCCGAACGATATCAAACAATTGCTCATCGCGGATATCGACCCGATAAAAGGGGACCTCTTTAGGTAGGAAACGCTCATCACCGGTGGCGAGGTTATCCACCACAATCGATTCATGTCCCGTTTCCAACAATTGATCTACAATATGGGAGCCGATAAAACCCGCTCCTCCAGTAACCAAAACTTTCATTAGACAACTCCCTTTCGCCGTCACATTACAGCTATGGGTATCAGTGGGTCGCTAAAAACCGTAATGAAAAGCACCCCATCCTTCAATCATAAAAAACGATTGTACATGAAACAATGTTCCCGCAAAAATAAATTTCCTCCCCAACCTATTGATTCGTCCGATCTCGAATGATCCATCCCGCCGGAGCGTGACGTTGCAGATAACGAGACTTGTACTGCAAAGTTCAATTCTTCCGATCATCCCCTCGCACCACACTTTTGCTTGTACCAGTGTAGGTATCCCCTTAAACTATTCTTAGATCGTATCAATAAACAAAATTAGGTAAGGGGGGAACGCAATGAGCGATCCGAGTCCAGCGATAAAACCGAAGCGCCGTCTATGGCTACGGATTTTGTTGGTACTTCTATTCTTTGTCCTCGCTGTTGTCGGCTATTATGGATACCAGTTGGTACAAACCATGGACCAAGTGTATCAGCCTCCAACAAGGGAAAAATCAGCAAAACGGGAGAATAAGGTGGACATTACGGAAGATCCGGTTTCCATCCTGCTGTTGGGGGTAGACGAACGAAAACAGAAAAACGATCGCGGTCGATCCGATACCATGATGGTCATCACCATCAATCCCCGTCAGCAAACGTTAAAAATGATGAACATCCCCCGGGATACATACACCGTAATACCGGGACGATCGGGTTACGACAAAATTAACCACGCTTACGCTTTTGGCGGTGAAGAGCTGGCCATCACCAGTGTAGAGGAGTTCCTAGACATCCCGATCGATTACTATGCCAAGGTGAACATGGAAGGTTTTACCCAGATCATCGATGTGCTAGGCGGTGTCGAAGTGCAGGTTCCTTTTGATTTTGAGTACCTCGAGCAAGCTTTTAAAAAGGGACCGATGCATCTGGATGGAGAAGCCGCTATCCGTTATACGCAAATGCGCAAAGAAGATCCCCAAGGCGACCTCGGACGGAATGTACGGCAACAACAGGTGATTAAAGCGATCTTAAAAAAGGGAACCTCCCCTTCCTCTTGGTCCAAATGGGACGACTTGCTGGATGAGATCGGCGATAATCTAACGACGGACATCGCACCAAAAGACATTTTCCGCTTACAAGGAATTTATCGGGATCTGGGAAATAAAAAAATGGAAACAGTCGCCATCAAAGGGGAAAATCAACGCATTGACGGGATTTATTATTATGTGGTGCCTGATGAAGAGAAAGCCCGCATTCAACAGGAGATACGTGAGCACCTGGAAATGTCCACCAATAAAGCAGCCGCCAGTACAAAAAAATGATCGACAGATGGACAGAAACCGCAGGCAGATGCGCCTGCGGTTTACTCACATCCGCTTTGCTTCTTTGACCGTGCTTACTGTTCCGGTCAACCACTCCTTCAATTCTCCATAAAGGCGGCGGGCCAACTGTTGGCGGTCGCCAAAGGTGTGAATATAGTGACGGCCATTGGCGGCAATTTGATTCCGCTCTTCCTCTGTCTGTTCTTTGAGCCGGATGATGGCTTGCGCCAGCCCTTCCGGATTCTCAGCACCACTAAAGACTCCGACACTATTTTCCTCGACAATTTGCCGCACTTCCCCGTCGACCGTCGTTACAATCGGTTTGCCCACATACATATAATCAAACAGTTTGTTGGGACGGGCTCCGCGAAAGATTTCATTATCTTTTAAGGAGATAATGCCACAATCAGCCGCTTCAATAAAGGAAAATACTTCTCCTTTGGGAACTGGGTCCAACAGATGGACATTGTGTAATCCTTTTTCCCGCTTAAGGGCGAGCAGGCGCTCCTTTTCCGGGCCGTCGCCGATCAAGACCAGCGCGTACCCCTCAGGCAGGTGTTCACCGGCCAAGACCACATGCTCCAGGGCATTGGCAGGACCGTGAGCCCCAGCATAGAGAGCGACAAATTGATATGGGGCCACACCCATACGCCTACGATACGTCTCTCTTCGCGCCGGATTCGGTTTCCAGGAATCCACTAGGATTCCGTTGGGGATCAGCGAAATTTTAGCGGCATCAATTCCTTTTTCCTGGATAAAGCGGCGTTGATGCTCCGTCAGCACCACGATTTTATCTGCATGGCGGTACAGAAAAGATTCCATCCACGTCAATGCTTTCACCATCCGTGGATTGCGCAGACCATCCATTTTAATCAATGTATCCGGCCACAAGTCCCGTACCTCCAGCACAAAGGGGCATCGCTTCACTTTGGCCAGCAGCCACCCGGCAAAAGGCGTCAATAGATGGGGAGATGACGCAAACAAAATGTGGGGCCGGGCATGAAATAACCCCTGCAGGAAAAAGAGCAGAGCAAAGCTGACCATGTTTATCACCCGCCGCCAATCATTGCGGGTATGTGGAAACGACCACAGCCATTTCATCTTTAATCCCGGAATCGGTTTAACGTCGCGCTTCGTCTCTTCATCGATAAAGCGGCGGCGGGAGTGGTTAAAGGAACTAAGCCACAGCGTTACATCCGCATCCTCCTGTTCCGCCCATTCCCGCGCCAATTCATAATGGCGAGTGATTCCACCCATGTTTGGTAGTACGGCATAATGGTTGGCGACCCAAATACGCACGCTTCTCACTCCCTGGTTTGAGTCAACTCTTGGTAAAGTCGCAGTAATGTTTTCTCCTCGGCACCCCAGTTGTAAACATTGCGATGCGCTTTTTGGCCCTGTTCTCCCATCCGGCGACACCGGTCGGGATCTTGCAAGAGAGCCGTCACTTCCCGCGCCATCGCCACCGGATCGAGGGGGTTCACCGTTACCCCGGCACCGCTCTTCTGCAAAATTTCCCGCCACAGTGGAAAATCCGTCGCCACCACCGGCAAACCCGTCGCCATATACTCAAACAGCTTGATCGGCAGGGATTCACGGTAGTTTTCCACCGGATGGAGACAGACCAGCCCGACACTCCCCGACAGCAGCCACTGTTGCACCTGTTCAAAGGGAATCCGCCCGTGAAGGAAAATATTTTTCGCCTGTAATTGCGCTTCTTCCCGATCTTCCAGGCGAATATGTTGTAGCGGTCCGATCAAATGCAATTCCGCACACAGCTCGGAGGGGATATGATCCATCATGGCGATCATTTCCCGATACCCGCGGAGATAGGAGATTCCTCCTACATATAGAATCCGGGGCGGGCCCACATGCTCGCGCCGTTCCCTAATCGGAATCGGCAAGGGATAGTTTTTGACCAGCCGCACTCGTTTTATCGGTGCAAAACTGTCGGCGATCGGTTCGGTCACCGTCACCACCGCCGACAGACGGCGGGCCATCCCCTTTTCCGCTACATGTGCCAGCCGTGACAGCGGTGGACGCAGCAGGTGGGGAATCCACGGTTTGGTCATAATCTGCCGCGGAAGATCTTCATGGGCGTCATAGATAACCGGTTTGCCTGTGCGCCGCCGAATCCACACCGCCCACGGCAGTAGCTCAGGATCATGGATGTGGAAAATATCCCCACCACTGGCAAGTGCCCGTCGAAACAGTTCCCGTCCCCCTTTGAGCCGCTCCCATTTGCGGGTAGGAACAGGCAACCCTTTCACTTGGATTCCCTCAACCTGGCGCTCTTCAAATTCCGCCAAGGCGTGCAGCTCCACCGACCACCCGGCACGTGCCAACGAAACCGCCTGCTTGTGGAAAATACGCGAATCATTCCAATGGTGTACCGAGCTTAAAATCACGACTTTACCATTCATCGGGCTCCCTCTCTATTTGGGATTCTCGCCGTACGATCGCTTCCTTTTCCGAGGACGATCACTGCCAGGGCAAACCCGTGAACCACCCACATCGGGGTAAAGTGGATGGCCGTGCTGGGGGCCATCCCTCCGATACTGTAACCGGCCAACGCAATCATGCAGGAAACAGCACCCCAGCGTATCCAGGGGGAGAGTTCAGGAGTGCGCCTTACACTAGCCAAACACCACAGCTTCCAAAAGATCCACAGATAAAAACCCATGTATAGGATGAATATCAGTAGCCCAAAGTTGACCAACACCTCCATCCACCAATTGTGGATGTTGGTTTTATCCTCCACTCCCGGTGCACCTGCCATATAGTGTTCCACATTGCCGGCTCCCACACCGAGAAAGTGGCTTTCCACCAGAAAGTTTAGCCCGTTGGCGATCAGATATTTGCGAATGGAGACGCTTTTGTCTCCGGAAGGTGGCTCATCGATCTCCGGCTCCACCGTCTGTTCACCGGAAAAGGGGGTCCAACTTCCCTTGAGATCCTGGACAATACCCAGGGAGGTGCTCAGCTTCGTCCGCGTGTGGTCAGCCAACAGCGTTGAGGTGAGGCCACTTACGATAACCGCCGCCGCCGTTAATAACAGGGCCCCTTGGAAAAGATTTTTTCGGTTCCACCATTGTTTCCGTGGCAGAACAAAAGGAATCAGCCCCAACCACAAAACCGTAATCAGCGGTAATCCAAACATGCTGTTGCTACGAGAACCGGTGATAAACAGACAAGAGAGCGCAAGAATTCCCGTTATATACACGGTCACCTTTCCTATACGGGTCAACGGCAACATCACCATCGCCGCCGCCAGAAAGGGAAGGGCCAAATTAACCGCTGTGGCCAAATCGTTCTGATTATTGAAGAAGGAGGTAACTGCACTTACATCTGTCCCATAATAACGGGAAGAGGGTAAGTGGAAAAACGTGAGTGCTTCAAAGACGCCAAAGACGACAATAACCGCAAACACCCCGAACATCACTTTGACGGTTTGTTTCAGCATATCGGTCCCTTTTATGAACAGCGGAAACGACAGGGTCAACAACAACATCGTTCCCAAAAAAGTGATATAGCGGATCCCGTACGGCAGGTTGGCCACCCAAGTCAAAGAAATGGCGGCATAGAAAAACCAAAAGGCGGTAAACGCCGTAAACCAGCGAATCGGTCTAAAATGACCAAAAGCGGGTGTATGATTTTTTACCCAGTGTACCAGCAATCCTGCCGCCAACAGGATAAACGCCACCCGAAAAAAAGTGATATTAAACAATCCGGGCAGAGGAATCCCTAGTGTGGGACCCAATAGAGCAAAAGCCACCATTAAATGAAACAGAAGGTGAAGCCGGGGTTGTCTTGGCATCAGAAGCGAACTCATCGGGAAGTCACCTTTTTCCTACGAGTTTGGGCAACAAGCGTTGAACCATGGACAAAGATTCTTTGTTAAACAGACCGGTGAGAAAGACGGCCAACATCATAAACAATGTAGCACCGATATAGACGAGCCAGAGGCCGTCCCACTCATTCATCTGGAACCAAGTGATGGCTCCCATCGTGGTCAGATATAGGGCCAGATAAGCGATCATCGATTTCATGCGGAAGTCGACGGGATAGATTTTTTGCCCTTTCCGATAAATCGACAAGAAGGCAAACAGATAGGTGATCACATTCATGATCCCCGTTCCCCACGCCCCGATAATGGGCAACAGTACCAGGTTTCCGATAAAGTACAACGGAGCGGCGGCCATAAAGGTTTTGGAGATTGCTTTGGTCTCCTTATTGATCAATAGGCCGACCCCAACAATTAAGTGCATGGTATTGAGCACCGTTCCCAAGGCCAACATCCATACATAAGGATAAGCGCCGAAGAAAGCTTCATTTCCGGCGACGATCTTAATAATCGGTTCAATGAAGAAGGTAAGGAACAGGATAAAAAAGGTGCCGATCACCAGAAATGCCCGTCCCAGCAAACTGTAGATGCGCGGTGCATCCTCCTGATCCTTGATGGAGACGGAAAACGGGCGCCAAGCCAATTGGAAGGCGGCAGTCAACAAGGCGATAATACTGGCGAAGCGAACCGCCAACCCGAATACCCCCGCTTCCTCCGGGGAAACCATATGGTAGATCATCGGGCGGCTCATGGCATTCATCACCCAGAAAGCCAACAGCGCCGGCAACAACGGAGCTCCGTACTTCAACAGCTCCCGCACATGCCGTTGTTCGACGGAACGGGTAAACTTATCGCGATAAACCCACATCAAGATGGCGGCAACCAGCGCTTGGGCGACGATTTGACCATAAAAGATCCCAACCACACCGGCTTCTTCTACAACCACAAAGTAAACACTGGCAAGAGAGGAGCCGATTACATATCCCATACTGCCGAACATAAACGTTTTCACTTGACGGGCGAAGCGGGCATAGGCCAGTATTTGCTGGATTATCACGTTAAAGACGATAACCAGCACCGCCAAGAACAGCAAAAAGGGATATTCACCGGGTTCGACGTACATGATATCCGCCACCGGCTTACTGACGATCAACGCAATGGCAAGAAAGATAAGACTGATAAATGTAGGAACGAAGACAGCTGCCGTAAAGTAACCATTGCGATCTTTTTCATCCTTGGCTTCGAAAAAATAGAAAGCCAAGGCAGTGTCTACTCCCAACATACAAAAATAGGTCAGCACCATGGCGATGGTGTTGGTCATATCCCAATCCCCGAATTGGATTGGGTCCAAGGCCCGTGTATAAACGGGTACCAACAGAAAAGCCACGATTTTGTTCCCCATCAGGGCCAAGGCAAAGGCCGTTGAGTCGGAGAAGAGTTGTTTAATCTTTGTGAGCATACTGTTCCCCTTTACCTCTATAAACCTTCGCGCCAC
This sequence comes from Desmospora activa DSM 45169, assembly GCF_003046315.1. NCBI lineage: Bacteria > Bacillati > Bacillota > Bacilli > Caryophanales > Thermoactinomycetaceae > Desmospora > Desmospora activa. Next base: position 336,899 of record NZ_PZZP01000002.1, read on the forward strand.
TACCGTTTCCTTAATCGTAGTCCCGTGAGGGGCCACCACCGCTTTCCTGATCGAAGCCCTGGAGAGGCCACCACCGCATCCATATCCGAAGTCTCGGAGGGATATCCTTCTCCCCTTCTTAATCTAAGTACAGAAGGGGGACCCTCTTTCTCTCGGGTGTGCCTGACCCCTCTCGCTGGTGAAATCAGCCAGTGATTATTTCACCGACCATCCCACCTTCGATTTCATCTCGAATGATCAGACACTTAAACCGAAACGCCGTTGACATCCGCTCTCCCCAAAATGTCACTGAGGCAGCATCTCTTCTTTTGGAACCGGTCGTAACGGCTTGGCGGGAACTCCCGCATACACGGTGGCTGGTTCCGTATCCCGAATCACCACAGCACCTGCAGCGATAAAACTCTCCGACGCTATGGTGATTCCAGGCAATAAAACGGCTCCTCCACCGACCCGGGCTCCTCGTTTGACGATTGGTCCCCGGATGTGTTGAAAACGTGCTTCGGTTCTTCCCATGAAGTTGTCGTTGGTGGTCATCACCCCAGGAGCGATAAAAACGCGCTCTTCCAAGCGTGAGTAGGCGGTAATGTACGCGTCGGTCTGTATTTTAGTGTCGGATCCGATCTCCACCTGGTTCTCTACCGCAACACCTCGTCCGATCACCACGCGATCCCCAATCTGGCATCGCTCCCGGACAAAAGCTTGATCACCCACCAGGACTTCCCGTCCCAGGCGACTGCCGCGGTACAAAACGGCGTTGGCCCCGATTGTGCTCCCCTCTCCGATTTGTAACGCCGGAAGATCGGGATCCACCTGCACCGTGCTGGCTTTGGCCGGCCGAGGCCACCGACCGATAACCGCGTGATCGGCAATCCATGTTCCCTCACCGATCACCGTGCCCGCATGCAGGATGGCATGATGGCCGACGGTCACATTATCGCCCAAAACCACCCCTTCTTCAATAACAACAAAGTAACCCAACTCCACCCCTTTGCCTATACGGGCAGTAGGATGAACGACCTGACTCATATTCCCACCCCTAAATTTTTTCATAATAGGCGGCAATCGATTCCACACCCTTCAACGCATTGCGGGTGTCAAAAATTGCTCGCGATCGTGCTGCAATCAGCGGATAGTCGAAAGCGGTATGATCGGTGGTGATCAGCACCAAATCCGCTTGTGCCAACCGCTCCGCCGTCACCGGTTCACTCTCATAGGTGTGACCGTCCAATTGAAAGGATGGAATATGAGGATCGCTCACCCGAACCGCCGCTCCGTGATGAACCAGTTGCTGGATGATGGGAATCACCGGGGACTCGCGCATATCATCGATATCCCGCTTATAGGCCAAACCGAGGATAAAAATATTTGCGTCCCGCATCGCTTTGCCCTCGCGATTGAGGATTTTCATCGCCCGTTCCACTACAAAATCAGGCATATAGTGGTTGATTTCACCAGCAAGTTCGATTAAACGAGTGTGGTATTTATATTCACGAGCCTTCCAAGTGAGATAGTACGGATCGATCGGGATACAGTGCCCTCCCAACCCCGGCCCCGGATAAAAGGGCATAAAGCCGTAGGGTTTCGTTTTGGCTGCCTCCACCACTTCCCAATAATCGATTCCCATCTTGTTGCAGAGGATCGCCATTTCGTTGGCCAAAGCGATATTGATATGGCGAAAGGTATTCTCCAGGATTTTCTCCATTTCCGCCACTGCAGGACTGGATACCTCAAACACTTCTCCTTCCAGCACATGGCGATACAGGGAAGCGGCTACCTTTGTACAGGCGGGTGTTACCCCCCCTACTACTTTGGGGGTATTTTTGGTGTTGTATACTTTATTGCCGGGATCCACCCGTTCCGGTGAAAACGCCAGATAAAAATCTTCTCCCGCTCTTAGCCCTCCCTCTTCCAGAATGGGGCGAACCACTTCCTCTGTTGTGCCGGGGTAGGTAGTGGATTCCAACACAACCAACATGCCGGGATGCAACCGTTTAGCGATCTCCCGGGTGGAAGCTTCCACATAGGAAGTATCCGGCTGCTGATAGGAGTCCAAGGGTGTGGGGACACAAATCGAAACAGCATCCACATCTTGGATATCAGAGTAATCCGTCGTCGCTTGCAATCGCCCCTGAACGACAATGTCGGATAGCTCCTCGTCGACCACATCGCCGATATAATTGATGCCTTGGTTGACCATATCGACTCGTTTTTGTTGAATATCAAAACCGATGACGCGATAGCCCGCTTTCGCTTTTTCCAAGGCGAGGGGTAAACCGACATATCCCAAGCCCACCACGCCGATCACCGCTGTTTTTTGGTCGATTTTCGCCAATGTCTCTTCCATTTTAACCCACTCCACTCCCTCGAAACTCTTTACGCTTAACAGCCGGGGATAAAGGGGAAGGATTTTTGAGTCTGTGTGCTCTTGCTGATTACAAAGAAGTAAAGGGTTATACAGCAAAGGCACTTTTGCATTCAAAAATCCCTTCCTTAAACTTTCTGATCATCAAAGTTCGTTACATAAATCCGGCTTACCATAATCAACAAGCCTAATCGGTTGCCAAACGGTTACGCAAAGAAATCCTTAACCGTAGCCACCACGCGTTTTACTTTTTCCTCATCCATCTCCGGGTAGAGTGGTAAAGCGAGTGAACGCCTACAGACCGCTTCCGTAACCGGTAGATCTCCTTCACGATACCCTAATCCCTGGTATACATCCTGTAGGTGGAGCGGCACCGGGTAGTACGCACCAGTAGCGATTCCATTTTCCCGGAGGTGCGCCATCATCCCATCCCGATCTTCTGCTTGAATCACATATAAATGATAAATATGGGTCCGATTGACAGCCGCATGCGGGCGAACAAGCGGTACATCCGTCAACAGATGATCATATAGTGACGCCCACTTACGCCGCGCTTGGTTCCACTGGGAAAGATACTTTAACTTGACGCGCAACAGTGCCGCCTGCAATTCATCCAAGCGGCTATTGTAACCGATTAGGCTGTGATAATATTTGGGATTGCTACCGTGAACCCGTAATATGCGAATTTTTGCCGCCAGCTCGTCATCATTGGTGACGATCATCCCGCCATCACCATACCCGCCCAGGTTTTTGGTTGGAAAAAAAGAGTATGATGCCGCGTGTCCAAGCGAACCGACGGGAGCACTGCCGTAACGGGATCCAATCGCCTGTGCCGCATCTTCCAACACCCATAAATCGTGCTTACCAGCAAAAGCGATCACTTCATCCATATCCGCGGGCTGGCCAAAGATATGGACGGGAATCACTGCCTTGGTTCGCTCCGTCAGCTTTTGTTCCAACTGGGTGACATCCAAATTGTAAGTATGGGGATCAATATCAACAAAGACCGGTGTCGCGCCTCGCTGGGAGATCACTTCCGCCGTTGCAAAAAAGGTAAAAGGGGAGGTGATCACTTCATCACCCGCTCCGATCCCCATCGCATCCAAGGTGAGCAGCAGCGCATCGGTGCCGTTTGCCACACCGATACCATGTTTGGTGCCGCTTAAAGTGGCCACTTCCCGTTCCAATGCACTTACCTCCGGCCCCAATACATAACGGCCGCTCTCCAGAACGCCGATGGCCGCCCGCTCCAACTCCTCTTTGATGGATTCGTACTGTGCTTTTAAGTCCAACAACGGTATCGGGTTCATCAACTGGCTCCTCCCTGATTGACGTCTCTACGCAGTTCGCTTAAGCGTACCGGCCTGCCCAACTCTGCCGCTCGTTGACAAGCGATTACCAATTCTAACGCTTTTCTGCCGTCTTCACCGTTAACGACGGGACGCCGTCCCTCCCGGACAGCTGCGGTCATATCCCGGATGATGGCAGAATGGCCCGGTAACCCTTGTGGATCTTCATGGATACGATGAATCGTTTGCTCACTATCCTCATCCGTCTGATCGGCAAACTTCCATGTTTGGATCCAGTTGGCCGTGGGGCCGCTTACCACAGCCGTTCCCGTCTCCCCAAACAAAGCGAGGGACTCCTCCAAATTGCGCGGATACAAAGTGACCGCCGCCTCAATTACACCGAGGGCACCACTGGCAAAACGTAGGACAGAGACGGAAACGTCCTCCGCTTCAATCTGGCGAAAACGGGTCGCTTGGTAAGCGGAGACTTCCTCAACATCCCCCATCAACCACAACATCAAGTCCAGGTTGTGGATCGCTTGGTTCATCAAAACGCCACCATCCATGGCGCGGCTACCCCGCCAAGGGGCTTGATTGTAATACTCCTGGTTTCGGTTCCAGCGAACCGTCGCATTGGCATGGCTAAAGGAGCCAAAAGCTCCTTCATCCACCCGTTGCCGCAATGCTTTCATCACCGGACGAAAGCGGTTGGGATGAACCACTGCCAACTGAACTCCGTTTCGCTCACACGCTTGCAGGATGGCGTCAGCATCCTTCAGGGTCAACGCCATTGGCTTCTCAACCACCACATGCTTCCCCGCATTCGCCGCTTGAATGGCCAAAGGAGCGTGTAATCCGCTGGGAGTACAAATATTGACGACATCCACCGTCACCGATGTAATCATTCTTTCCATATCCGTAAAAGAATGGATTCCTTTGGCCGCAAAGGGCTCCAACCGCCTCGGATCCCGATCGCAAACCGCGGACAATTTCGCCCCTTCAGCCGCCTCAATCGCCTCCACATGCTTGTTGGCAATGTGACCGCATCCCACGATGGCGTATTGGACCACGAGATGTCCCTCATTTCTATATTCCCGGCAGACTGACAAGTTGGAGCCTGCATTCATCCTATCAGGATGTCGGTTGTTTTATTACAAACAGATTACAAATATCATTTTCAATGTAACACAAATGAAATTTATTTGTGTATCCCGAAACACCATTCTTTACAAAAACTCAGCATTCTATTTACATGCTTTACCTGTCACCTGTTGATACAGATTTAACATCCGTTCCGCGTTTCGTTTCCAAGTGAAGGAGCCTGCCTGTGTATAGGCCCGTTCCCCCATATCCAGATTGAGCCCCTCGTTATCCGTCAGCAAAATTTCGATATGCCGTTGCAGTTCTTCCGGTTGACGTGGCGGAACCAAAAAACCGGTCTTTTGATGCTGCAACACTTCTGAGATTCCGCCTACATTCGTGGCCACCACCGGCTTGCCACATCCCATCGCTTCCAATACGATCGAAGGCAAACCTTCACTCAAACTGGATAACGTAACCATATCACTAGCATTGATCCATAACGGGATTTCATCATACGGTCTGCGCCCCATAAAACGGACTCGATCATGGATCGATTTTTCGCGCGCTCGTTTCTTCAGTTCGGAACGGAGTGGACCGTCACCTACCAGTACCAGCTGTGTATCGGGATAACGGTGGGCCAACCCCGAGAACGCTTCCAATAAGTCGTTCAACCCTTTTACTTTATAGAGATTTCCCACAAATAGAATAATCTTTCCGGTGGGCGGTAAGTCTAAACGCTCCCGCGCAAGGTGCTGTGCCTGAGGGAAAAAACGCTCCGGATCAAAACCGTTATGAATCGTGGTCACATCTACCCCTGTGGCTAATTGTCGGATATCTCGCTTTAGGCGTTCACTCACCGTCACCACATGATCGCTGTCGTTTAACGCATTCTCCGTTCGTCGATACACACCGGCGCTTTTAAAGGGATAAAGGCGGATATCCGATCCGTGGATGGTCGTCACAATCGGTACTTGAAAAGTTTTCTTCAACAAGGTACCGGCATAGCCGTCGGGATAAATGGTGTGGCAATGGATCAGGTCAAATGAGGATGTCCGCCGCCATTCGGACAAAACGCGATAAAGGGAAGAATAGTACAAATATCCGTATACAGAGAAAAAGAGTCCGCCTGGAAACATCCAGGTCGGGACATATCGAATCGGAATATCGGCCATCGTCGCCGTAACGGGAAATTTGCGGTAATCCCGCCATTTTGGATAGAGAGGAAAGCGTGGGATCGGTGAGACCACCTGCATTTGTACTCCCTCTTTGGCCAAGGCTTTTACTTGGTTATGAACAAATATGCCAGACATCGGATTGGCGGGGTTGGGATACATATGGGAAATGACCAACACATTCAAGCTCATAGGCGCATTTATTCTCCCTTTCTATCAGCGGTTGGAATTGTGAAGAGGTCAGATTTGCTGGGTCAATGTCTCGATAATTCGTTTTGATGCCCGCCCATCGCCAAACACGGGCTGAACACGATTAAAATCGACGTTTATTTCTTCCACCGCTTGTAGAATGGCCTGACTGTCTGCACCGACCAATCGGTTTGCTCCTTGCTCTACCGTCTCTGTCCATTCGGTTTCATCCCGCATGGTGACACAAGGCACTTGCAACAGAAACGCTTCTTTTTGTACGCCTCCTGAATCGGTCAAGATCAGGGATGCGTTTGCTTCCAATTGCAACATGTCTAGATAACCGACGGGAGTGAGCAGGTGCAGTTGGGGATTATCCAATTTTAAGCTCGCCTGCTCCAAGCGCTGCCGGGTGCGCGGGTGAAGAGGAAGGACGGTTGGTTGCTGCAAGGCGTTGAGCGCTGCGGCGATTGAAGCCAAACGAGCAGGATCATCGGTATTTTCCGCTCGGTGCCAAGTAGCGAGTATGTATCCCTTCGGAACGAGATTGAATTGATCCAATACGCGGGAAGACTGTTGCGCCAATTGCCGATTGTGCAAAAGAGCGTCCACCATCACATCACCCACCTGATAAACCCCCGCGGTGATACCCTCTCGTTGCAGATGTGATACGGCGGTGTCTGTCGGGCAAAACAACAACCGCGAAACATGGTCCGTCAACACGCGATTGATCTCTTCCGGCATTTTCCGGTTAAAGCTGCGCAATCCCGCTTCCACATGAGCGACAGGGATATCCAGTTTGGCCGCAGCCAACGCTCCCGCCAATGTCGTGTTGGTATCCCCATACACCATCACCCAATCCGGTTTTTCCTCTATCAACACCCTTTCCACTCTTGCCAGCATTTCTCCTGTTTGTTCGCCGTGGGATTTGGATCCGATCCCCAAATGATAATCGGGTCGTGGAATTTCCAATTCCTCAAAAAACACATCCGACATCGCGGCATCATAATGTTGACCGGAATGAACCAATACTTCGTGAGCGTGACGACGCAATTCACGGGAAACCGGTGCTGCCTTGATAAATTGGGGCCTTGCGCCTATGATGGTAAGTACTTTCATGCGGTTCCCTCCTGCTGATTAATTATTAATTTATTGTTAAAAATACAAAGATACATCCTAAAACGAAGGTACTGCGCACTATTGTACGAAGTACCTTTTTCACTTAAACCCAGCTTTAATAATAAACGGGTAAAACTCGTATTTTGTTTTAAAAATATGATACGTTTTCATTTCTCTTTAATCATTTGGCGTCATGAATGGCAAACATCAACTCTCCTTCAGCCACCACTTGATCCCCTACACGAGCCACACCTTTTCCTTTTCCCATCGAGGCGCGCACACGGAGCATTTCCACCTCCAGGTGAAGGGTATCCCCCGGTTTAACCTGACCGCGGAAGCGAAAGCGATCGATGCCGGCAAAAAAGCCAATTTTACCCCGATTCTCTTCCAGCCCCAGCACTGCATAGGATCCAACCTGAGCCAATGCTTCCACGATGAGAACACCCGGCATCACCGGATATCCGGGAAAATGCCCTTGAAAAAACGGCTCGTTAACAGTCACATTTTTGACGCCGACCGCTCTTTTTCCTTCTTCACATTCCAAAATACGGTCTACCAGCAAAAAAGGGTAACGATGGGGAATCACTTCCTGAATCTTGGTAACGTCGATCTCCAATGTGCTGACCTCTCCTTCCGAACTATAAAACAGTGATATCCAAACTTGTTGATTCCGCGTTTAGGATGTTAGGCGTTTTATGTATCATCAACAAGTCTGAGTGTTTTCGTTTATGATTGTACCACACTCCCAAAAAAACCGGCGAAAACCCGGTCACAAGTCCCTGTGGAGGCGAATTTTTAAGTCTGTGTGCTCTTGCTGTTTAAAAAGAAGAAGACAACTGTCCGCTTCAGCCACCGACTGAAAAGGCCTAATGCGGGGGTACTCCCCTCGTATGGCTGCGGCTATGTCACTCTTAATGTATAATATTGGTACACTTCCTCTCTTTTCATGTATGAAGGGGGTTAGGAGTGCCGACAATAACCATGTCCCTCGCTTACTAGTGGCGAAGGGTTCAAATAAAAGGCACCAGAGGATTTCCTCTGGTGCCCTTTATTTACGAGAAGAGATTTTTGAATCTGCGTGCTCTTGCTGTTTGCAATAAAGTTAGAACTGTCCGCTTCAGCCCCCGAGGGTGGGAGCGGGCAAAACTCGTTATCGCTCAAACACATAGCCCGCTTTTTCCCACTCTCGGCGGCTTACGCTAAGTGGCACAGCAAAGGCACTTCGCTTTCAAAAACCCCTTCAATTTATCCTTTTCGAGCGACTGTTTCCACTGCCTCGGCCACTTCCTGGTGTACTTGTGGGTCGAGGGGATGGGGAACCAACTCCCCTTTTTTCGTACAGGAGGCGATGGCCTCCGCTGCTGCCACCAACATCGGATGGGTGATTTCCGGTGCACGGGCATTGAGAACACCACGGAAGATTCCCGGAAAGCCCAATACATTGTTGACCGAGCGCCCGTCAGCAGCAAAAGCCGCTCCTGCTTCCAACGCCGTCTCCGGTTCAATTTCCGGTTTGGGGTTGGACAAAGCCAGGATCACTTGACCCGGGCGGACCCATTCCGGCTTAATCAACCCAGGAACACCGGTCGTTGCCACAATAATATCCGCACGCTCCATCATTTCTTCTAAATCAGCCACGGCTTCTCCACCGATCTCCTGTAACCGTTCCTTCGCTTTATCGGATTTATCCGCTCCATACAGCTTCTCAATCCCATATGCCTGAAACATGCGTACAATCGCTAAACCAGCGGCACCCAATCCGATTTGTCCCACGGCAGCGTTTTTCAATTCGACGCCTGCGCTTTTACAGGCAGAGATGACAGCTGCCAGGGTAACCACCGCTGTCCCATGCTGGTCATCGTGCATAACTGGGATCGGTAACTCTTTTTTCAGACGCTCTTCCACTTCAAAACAATGGGGGGAGCCGATGTCTTCCAACAAAATGCCACCAAAGGTGGGGGAGATCCGCTTCACCGTCTCTACAATCTCATCGGGATCTTTTGTATTCAGCAAAATGGGAACCCCGCTGATCCCGGCAAAACGATCAAATAGAACCGCCTTTCCTTCCATCACCGGCATACCCGCCAACGGCCCAATGTCACCCAATCCCAGAATGGCCGTACCATCGGTTACAATCGCCACCGAGTTGCCGATGCTCGTATAGATCCAGGCTTTTTCCGGTTCTTGTTCAATCGTACGACAAACATTGGCCACCCCCGGCGTATATACACGCCGCAAATCAGCCAAAGAACGCACATCGAGGCGACTCTTAACTTGAATCTTTCCACCTTCATGGGCTCTAAGCACATCATCGGATACCGTATGAAGAATAATGCCATCTTCTAGCTTCTTGATAGCTGTCAGCACCTGCTCCAGATGTTCGTCGTCATCACAATGAACAGTAATATTGCGCATCGTGGAAGTGGGGCCCACTTGGACAGTTTCCACCTCTCCGATATCTCCTCCAGCCATCCCGATCGCTGTTGCCACTTTCCCCAGATTTCCGGGAATCGATGGCGTTTCCACAAAAAGAGAGCGTATAATATTTCTTTCCGGCAATGAAGACACCTCCGTCATGAGTACAAGGCGTCAAGGCTCGTCTGATCAACGACTCCCTGACGATTTTACATCCATTTCTGATTCAGCAACTTAAATTGAAAGAGATAGACAAAAGAGGTGAGAAATGAGAAAACAATCACACCCCACAAAAACATCTCAGCACCGGGTTGATCAAATATTAGCAGAAAAAGTGCAATATAGTACAATACCGTTGTCATTTTCCCCATCAGATTAGCGGATATCGTCGCTTTCCTTTGGAAATGAAAAAAAGCGGTAGTCACAATCATTCCGAGGTCACGTATAAAAACGGCTGCTGTCGCAACAAAGCCGACACGCTGCGTCAGAAGGAGGGAGAGAAAAACAGCTAACACCATCAATTTGTCAACCAGGGGATCCAGCATACTCCCCAGCTGGGTCACTTGTCGGCTGCGGCGAGCCAGATAACCATCAACCACATCGGTCAAGCCCGCCAACAACAGCACTCCAAATGACCAATACATCCGGTTTGGAATATCGGAAAAAAATAAGAGCAAATACAATGGAATCAAAATAAACCGGCACAAAGTGATCATGTTAGGTACATTCATTCCGGGTCCCTCCTCCCAAGCCTCCGCTTGGTATTATACCCGGTATCCCCTAACTTACGCTTTTTCACGTGAAAAGACCCCGTCTCACCTGCTGTTCGGTGAGGACGGGTTCTTCTCTACCCGTAGATGAGATCATATAGATGTTGCCAGAGATCCCGCGAAAAGATTTCTCCAGCGGAATCTTCCCCAACAACACTATAACCGATTAACAATCCTCCAATCAATGCAACAGCTGCCAATACCGGAAGTCCAAGAAATAGATAGAGCAGTACTTTCCAACCTGTGCGAATGCCTCGCTTTCTTTCAGGTTCTTCATCGATTTCGGATTTAGGCGCGATTTCCTGCGATAAGGCTGGCGCAACTTGGAAAGTATTAACTTCTTCTGAGGTCTCAGCCGCTTGCTCTTGTTGCAGTTGCCCTGAACCGGCAGGAATGGTCCCCTCGCCGGCGCTTGCTCCTTCCCCTTTTTTCCAAATCAATCGGCCCGCGGGCTCCTGTTTATCTTCGATAATCGGAGCACATTGATCTGATTCCGGTTCGCCTTTGTCTGTCTCCGCTCGTTGGTCTTCTTCCGTTGACGGGAACTCTGCTCGGTCGGAAGTGGGCAATATAGTCTCCCACTGGTCGAGGATGGCTTGTTCCTGTTGCTGTTGTTCTCGTTCCGACACAGTGTCCTCATCATCGGAGGACTCTTCCGATTTCATTCGCGTGATCGACGCACGGTCCATCTCTTCCCGCTCAACCTCCACCCCATCCCGTTCCAGCTCCGTATCCAGCTCTGAACCCGCTGCAATCGCAGGCTCATGTTGTTGTGGCGGACGGCTGATTTTATCTTCCAAACGGTTTTTGTTTTGGTCAGCTTCCCTTTCATGGGGCTGTTTTTGCTCTTTCCCCTGCATGTTGGTTATCCTTTCCGAGCAACTTATTTTTCTCTCGTGACTTTACTGGAAGCTCGTCCATCACACCACCACGTCCATCTATGTACAATCTTCTTTTATCTCTCACCAACTGCTGTCACTCTATAGATAGAATATATCGTAACTGCTTTTTGAAGTCCACTCCATCACAGCGGTTGATAGCGGTAAGTTCAATTTTCGGTCAAATGAACGAAAAAGAAACCAGGTGGAATGTATGACGATTTCCACCCTTAGCCTAATCCATATATCGATGGTAAAATTCAAAAGACCATTTGGCTTATATCACTGTGGAGTATGCGGGCGGGGTGTGCCTCTCTTTTTAACCTAGACCTGGGCGGTGGTTTCTAAATCTTTCTTCTCTGACTTCGATCGGGTGCGTGTATATTTAATTTTTGTTGCTTCTCCACCGCGAAGATGACGAATGGATTTGTGATATTCCAGAATCTCCTTTACTTGGTTGGCCAGATCGGAGTTGATTTCGGGCAGTCTTTCCGTCAAGTCTTTATGCACCGTACTTTTGGAAACCCCAAACTCTTTCGCGATTGTGCGGACGGTGTTTCGGGTTTCCACGAAATAACGCCCTATTTTGATCGTCCGCTCTTTGATGTAGTCGTGCACTCCCCTCGCCTCCCTCTCCTCAATGTCTGGTACATTATATGAGGCCATTTCGCGGTTATTCTCATCTAACAAGCCATGACAAGCTCATTTACTCGTTTTTACACAATAAAAAACCCACCTTAGGAAAAGGTGGGTTACTGTTCATTTCAGATAGGAAGCCGGGTTGACGGATTCGCCGTCCTTCCGCACTTCATAGTGCAAATGGATGCCAGCTTCTTTTTCAAACTTATTGCGGCCTGCTTTGCCGATGATATCACCTTGGGAAAGCGATTGTCCTTTTTTCACCTGGATTTGATCCAAACTTTGATAGACGGTTACCAGACCATCGCTGTGTTCCACTTCCACTTGCTGACCATTGAGGGGATGCTCTTCTACCCGAGTCACCTTTCCGTCCAGTGTTGCCAGGACATCAAAGGTTTTTCCATCTTTGCGGGCATAATTGATCCCGGAGTGAGGCCAGTATGTGTTGGCGTATTGAACCAATGCAGCCTCTTTTGTTTTTTCAGAACCGGCTTCATCGTAATAGCCCATCGTTTCAACCGCTTCTGAATCTTCTTGGAAGGGGTGTATCATATTTTGCGCTTGTTTGCTGGCTGGGACCGTCTCTTGGCCCAGTTCTTGTTCCAAGCCCGTGTTGGGATTGGTGACATCGCGATCTTGGGCGCCCTGATACCACCACACCAGGCTGAGAATAAGTGCTGCAGATGCCAAGTAGACGGCGGGGAAGAACCACTTTTTTGAAAATAAACGCTTCCATTTGAGACTAGAAATTTTTTCAACCGTTTTGTTCGGTTTATTGTCTTCAGGTTTCATTTGGTTATCACCTCAGGATCCATTGTGGACAGGACCCTGGGGTTTTATACCTTTTAAGCAGCATTTTTCTAGGGTTGATAGGGGTAGAACCCCTTACCGTTCTTTGAGTTTCCTCTGAACACCATATCAATCTAGTGTCTAATTAGGGAAGGATTTTTGAGTCTGCGTGCTTACAAAATCGAACGAATCATCTATTCCTCATCTTGTTCCACTGCAGTGATATCCACTCCGCGATAATAGTGGGCGATGATCTCTTCCGCCGTTTTCTCTTGCTGTGCCATCAGGTTGGCGCCCCATTGACTCATGCCGACACCGTGGCCATACCCCTTAGTACGAAAGGTGATCTCGTTTTCATCTATGGACCATTCAAAGTCCGAAGAGGCCAAGTCCAGCGCCTCACGCACTTGCCTGCCGGTAAAATCTTGGTCCCCAACCCGAACCGTTGCCACCCGTTCGCCTTCGGTCCGCTTCTTCACTTCCATCCACCCGCTTCCACTTGCGGCGGAGACCGCTACTTTCTTCCCTGTCTTCTCCTGCAACTTCTGCAACAAATCCGACACAGAAACTTTCTTTTCATCCAAGTACTTCGGTGATTCTTCATCCCAAGAGGAATCGACACTTCTCAGATAGGGATAGCTCTCTTCAAAATAATCCTCAGCATTCTCGGTTAAGCCGTTGCTGGTAGAAAAAAAAGCGGCATAAATCGGTTTCCCATCATACATGATCACTTTACCCTGAGTCGCCTGTACGGCTTCGTTCACTTTTTGGGAATACTGCTGATACTGGTTTTTCCACTTTTCCCGCAACTGTTCATCCGGCAGATAAGCTTGATGTTGTACGGTATCAGACACTTGGGCGGCTGCCGCTTCTTCCCCCATCGCTTCCATATCGGAAAAGTTTCCGCGCTGCATGCGATCCACAATATAGGTCCGTGCCGCCAACGCTTGTGCTTTTAGTGCTTCCGTATGAAATTCAGCAGGCATTTCCGCCGCTACGACGCCGCGGATATACGCTTCCAAGGGAACATCCACCACTTTTTTCTCCTCTGTCAGATATACTTTGACATCGGGTCCCTCCGACAATAACGGCTTCTCCCGCTCCTGTGCATCCCTTCCCCCGTCGGTCTGGATGGAAACTAACGATGCGGGCAGGACAATCATCAACCCGATCAACACCGCAACAAATAGCAGAATGCCTTTGTGCATGATCCCGTCCCCGCCCTCCTGTCTGGTGCTAGGACAACCATCCCTATCACTGTATGCGCAGGGACAAATGGGTAGAACTTCGATCGATCAGACGAGCAACCGAAAAGGCGAGTCTCGCGTTATATCGCCTCCGTCACCCCGTCTCCAGATCTCGCTACACACTCCAAAGCACTCGTCTCGCCTTGGTCTATTCGGTCTCAGGTCTAGCTTCGCAATCAACGAGATTTGATGTTGTGCTATATAAAAAAGAGACAACCGTCGGTCACGGTTGTCCCTGTTTGAGTTTCATCCGAAAAATTAAGCGTAAGAGTGCTGTTGAAGTCGTTGCTGTTCTTCTTCATCTTCGTTGACACGCACAATATCGGCACCCAGAGCGGACAATTTTTCAACCAGGCCGACATAACCCCGGTCAATGTGGTGAAGGTCCGTCACTTCCGTTGCTCCCTCGGCCACCAACCCGACCAATACAAGCGCAGCACCGGCACGCAGATCCGTCGCTTTCACCTGTGCACCAGAGAGGGGATGTCCGCCTTCGATCAAGACGGAACGGCCGTCGATTTTCATTTTGGCGCCCATGCGTTTCATCTCTTCCACATGCATAAAGCGATTTTCAAAAACCGTCTCCGTCAACATGCCGTTACCCTCCGCCGTCAGCAGCAGCGCCATAATCTGCGACTGCATATCGGTGGGAAAACCAGGATAGGGTAAGGTTTTTACATCCACCGGTTTTAGAGGCGACTCGGCCCGGACGTGAATCCCGTTTTCCCCTTCCAACACTTCCACGCCCATCTCTCGCATCTTAGCGATCAAGGGGTTGAGGTGATCGGAAATCGCCCCTTCCACAAACACTTCCCCACGAGTGATGGCGCCTGCCACCATATAGGTACCCGCTTCAATTCGATCGGGAATAACCGCATACTCGGTCCCATGCAGAAAATCGACGCCGTCGATGCGAATGGTATCCGTACCCGCTCCGCGCACACGCCCACCCATGGCATTGATAAAGTTGGCCAAGTCGACGATCTCCGGTTCACAGGCGGCATTTTCGATAATGGTCCGCCCTTCCGCCAGTGCAGCGGCCATCATAATATTTTCCGTGGCTCCTACGCTGGCTACATCCAAGTAAATACGAGCACCCCGCAGCCGATCCGGCACATGTCCATAAATCGCACCCTGGTCAATCTCAAATTGGGCCCCCATCGCTTCCAGGCCTTTCAGGTGTTGATCGATTGGACGGCTGCCGATGGCACACCCTCCCGGCAACGGAATGCGACCGTGTTTTTTACGCGCCAAAAGCGGCCCCATCACAAGAAATGAGGCTCTCATCTTTCTCACCAATTCATAGGGGGCTTCTGTTACATTCAATTTTTCTGCGTTGACGGTGATGGTTTCATCCTTCAATTCTGCGGCAATACCCAAGCTTTGCAACAATTCCGTAATCGTCTTCACATCTTCCAACATCGGGACATCCTGAATAACGTTGGTGCCTCGCGCCGACAAAATCGACGCAGCGATAATCGGTAAGACAGCGTTTTTTGCTCCGTGAACTTTGACACGACCTTTTAGCCGGTTGCCGCCCCGGACGATGATTTTTTCCAAATCTCTTCCCTCCGCGCAGAACTAATATTCGATCGTGATAATTGGGGTGCCCACAGTAAGGATAATCCCGTCGTCATTGTGGTCGTATTTTGCTGCCACTTGAACGTTCATTCTCCCGCCACTCGTGGTCAATCCCCTGGAAAAAAGAGGGGTATACGCAGACACACTGGTTGTACGTTCGGTATGCATCGATTCTACTTCATTTGCTCCTAGATGTTGAAGCACGGAACCGATCACCCGGTCTCGATCCGATTGATCCATCGAGGTGGATGCGGACGATAGACGCCCCTGTAACGAAAAATGAATGCGAGGTTGAATCTGATTTTGTTGAAGTGTTTGGATGATACGGTTTCGGGCATCGGACAACTGGTGCGAATCCGGGTGTCCGCGACCCGTCACTTGAATGGAGATATATGGTTGCACAAATGATTGGTGTGGCTTATCGTTGATAACGATACATTGGACACGGATGTTTCGTCCCCAATTCCCTTCGGCGGTCCAACGGGTTCCATCGGCAAATACCGTCGGGTCTGCAAGCTCCAAATTCCATGCCTGCGCCAAACGCTCAGCCAAATGTTGAACCTCTTCCTGCGGGATTTGGCGGGAGCGCCCTCCGTGATGAATATTGTATCGTTCTGTTTCGGTTCCTGTTTTTTGCCATGTTTCAAGGAGTGTTGCCTCCGGGTCGGGCTGTGGCACTGACGCGACCAATAAGCCTGCTATCCATACAACCACGACCAAAACGATCCCTTTCTTCATGCCAATCCTCTCCCACCGTTCTTTTTTCTCCATTGTTCACGGATGGGAGAAAAGATATACTGGCTTTTACCCTAATCAGCCGAAAAGCAGGCCAATCATACGGGACCACCCGGAGTAATCAATCAAAAAGGTGGCTAAACCATGCCCCAGCACAATGGCAAGCACTGCACGCAAAGCCTTAGCTTGCACATTTCGAGGATCGCGCAAGAAAAGATCAAGGCGAACGTTTAAAAGCACCCACCAACTGGCAGCGATGCATAAAAGGGATAACATGATGTTGACGAGGGCACTGACAGCAAGACCCGTCGTTCCTTCCATAAAAGGTCGCACTCCCTTTGTTCCATTGTTCACGATATTCCCATGCTAACCTAAAACCTGAACAAACGCAACGGTTTCAAAGAAACCGCAGGAATCATGATAAAATGGACCCGGGTCCGATTTCCGTTTTCCTTTTATCAGGGTTTGTCAGCAGCCTCACCGGTTTCAATAAAATCGTTTGACACTCTCACCTCTTCACACCCGCTCATAGGGGCAAGCACTTCTGAGTTATAATATAACAAACCCCGGACATCCGTCCGTTCAATCCTGTCGAGTGAAGGAGTCGTCCACGATGTGGATCAATTTTGGCTGTAAAGCGATATGGGCTTTTTTTGTCATCGCCTTGTTTCATTACGGCTTTACCGATGTCACCATCGCTCCCTTTCTCCCTTTGCTTGTCGCCGCCGTCTCGGTAGCACTGGTGGGAACATGGCTCGATTATTTGCTATTGCCGCATCGAAGCGTCATGACAGCCGCTCTGATCGATTTATTGGCTTTTTCGCTCCTTTTGTACGGATTGCAATATCTCTTTTCTGATTACTCCCTCACCAATCATGCCGCATTGACGATTGGCCTCATCCTGGCTTTGCTGGAATGGATGGTTCATCGTCAAATTTATCGACAACCCCGTTATCGGACACAGGAGTAAACAAATAGCCCGATCAGTGATGATCGGGTTGAGGATACGAACGTTCTATCACAAAACATTTCGGTATAATTATCCCCCTTAGGCTCCCACAGTCACCCTCACAAGTCACTTCTCGATCGATTTATTCCCATGTCAAAGGAACGATCCTGCAACCAAAAGAATGAGAAGGGATAATGCGATCACGCTCTTTTTTTCATTTTGTTCTACTCCTTCTATGGGGAGAAGAGAGGAGCTCGCAACGAACGTAAGGCTACTGACCTTTGTCAGCAGCCTTCATATCCCAATCCCTCTTGGCTTTGGTTGTCTTGACGTGAACGAGTACAATTTGGTTGATCCTGACAGAGTTCGACCGGACTCATCAATTTTGCCAGTGATCGGGCTTTTCTTATCCCCCTCCGCTCTGGATCGGGATCAAGGCAGCACCCCAATCCAGAGTCGCCAGCCAATCCAGTGTCCATTGCGGCATAAAGCCCAAAGCCAGCGTACCGACAACCGAGACCAGGATCACAATTCCCGCACCGATTGGAAGCGGAAATCGCTCCGAGGTGAGTGGGGTGCGGAAATACATCATCCGAATGACACCAAAGTAATAGTAATAGGAAACGACGGTCGTCACCAACATTAGACCGGCAAGCCACAGATGGTCGGTTCCCACCGCCCCCATCAGGATGTAAAACTTGCCGATGAAACCGGCGGTAATGGGAATCCCCGCTAGAGACACCATAAACAGCGCCATTGCCGCAGCCAGCAGTGGATTTTTACGGGAAAGGCCAGCAAAGGCATGGAGCGTTTCCGCGCCGGTACGATGTTCCACCAGCATCAGCACCACAAATGCACCCAAGGTCATAAACAGGTAAGCGATCAAATAGTAGATTAAGCTTTCAAACAGAAATCCGAGTGTGGCGAGGGGAACGAGCATATAACCGGCATGAGCCACACTGGAGTAGGCCAGCATCCGTTTGAGGTTGATTTGCCGTAGCGCAATCGTATTACCCACCACCATTGACGCCGCCGCCAAGATCAGCAGCGCCTGGGCTGACAACGGCTCTTCCATCTGGCTTTGGTAGAGGAAATAATACCCGCCAAATACAACCCGAAAAATCAACGCAAATGCCGCCGTTTTAGAAACCACCGACAAAAACGCGGTCACCGTGGTGGCAGCTCCTTGATACACATCCGGCGCCCACATATGAAAGGGTGCAGCCGCCACTTTAAAGCCAAATCCAAACAGCATCAGGAACAGCGATAAATAGACGAATAACTCATACCCGCCGCCATAGGCATCCGCCAGTCGGGCCTGCATCTCGTATAGATTGGTGGTTCCGGTCAAGCCGTAGGCAAATGACATCCCGTACAGGATAAAAGCAGATGAGACGCCTCCCATCACCACATACTTCCACGCCGCTTCAGCGGATTCCATACGCCGCTTCCGCAGCCCCACCAATATATAGGAAGAGATGCTCAACAGCTCCAACCCGACAAACAGGGTAATCATATCGGCTGAGGCCGTCATCAACATTCCGCCCAAGAGGGCAGCCAACAACAGATAGTAGTATTCTCCCTGAGCCTGAATCCCATCATCGCGGACACTTGACAACGATGACAAAAACAGCAGCGCAGCCCCCGCCAACAGGATCAACTTCAGTATCAATCCAAAGTCATCCACACGGTACGTATCAGCCAGCACCTCATAAGGAGGATTTCCTAATTGAAAAGCCGCAAACACTCCCGCTGCGATGATGGCAGCCAGACCCACCCCACCCAGCCAACGTCTGTCACTGTCCGCTTTTAGAAACAGATCCACGATGGAGAGGAGGGCGGCAGCAGCCAGAACGATCAGCTCTGGCCCCATCACGGTCCAATCATAATCTAAGAGATATCGTTCCATTCCCTACCCTCCTATCTTGGACACGATTGTTTGTATGGTGGTCTGCATCGGATCTCCCAACACCGCCGGCCAGACGCCGATCAGCATGATCAGTCCCAGCATGACCAACATGGGTGCCGCTTCTTTTGCTTTTAAATCCGATAGAGATGCCCACCGCTCCGAAATCGGGCCAAAATTGATTTGCATCACGGCACGCAAGGTATAGACCGCAGTCAAGATCAATCCGATTACACCGATAGCAGCCAGTACCGGAAATGGTGAAAAGAAGCCGAGAAAGGCCTGAAACTCAGCAATAAAGCCGGACATTCCCGGCAAGCCCAACAGCGCCAGCCCCCCGGCTAAAAAGATCCCGGACAATACCGGCACAGACCGGGACAAGCCGCCTAACTCCCGGATATCAGTGGTGCGAGTGCGCTGGTATAACGCCCCGATAAAGAAGAACAGCAGCGCAGAGATAAACCCATGGGAAACCGCCTGAAAGACGGCGCCCTGCAAACCGATATCATTGAGGGCAGCGATCCCCAACAGGATAATACCCATATGGCTGACACTGGAGAAGGCCAACACCCGCTTAAGATCGGTCTGGACAAAGGCGAGCACCGCTCCGTACAAAATATTGATCACACCCAAAAGTCCCAGCCATGGGGCGATAGCAACCACCTGAGCGGGAAAAAGGTCAACTCCAAAGCGGATTAACCCGTAGGCCCCCATCTTCAGCAACACACCAGAGTGAACCATGACCACCGCTGGTGGTGCCTCCGTATGCACCCGTAGCATCCAGCTATGAAAAGGAAAAATCGGCAGCTTAATCCCAAAGGCGATCACCAAAGCGAGAAAAACTGTCCACACTAAATTACGAATAATCGGGTCTTGTTCCATCACCAGGCCCAGCTCGGGATTGGCGCTCATCTGCCGCAATTGTTCCAGATCAAGCGTCTGAAACAGAAACAGCAACCCGATAAATCCCAGCAACATCAAAGCCGATCCCACGCCGTTGTAGAGCAAAAACTGATTGGCCGCCCGCTCGCGGTAAACCGCTCCCCAGATTCCGATTAAAAAGAAGAGCGTTACCAATGTCACCTCAAAAAAGAGGAAAAAGAGAAACAGATCACGGGCCATGAAAACCCCCATCATCCCTACCTCCAGCAGTAGAAAGACGGTAAAGTATCCCTTTAATCGTTCTCGTATGTACAACGCGGAGGCGATAGCAGCTAGGACGGCAATGATGGCGGTTAGGACCACCAACGGCAGCGAGAGTCCGTCTACTCCCAGATGATAATGAAAGTCCAGCCCTACTCCCTGCTGAATCGGGATCGAAAACCAGGTGATTTTTTGCTGAAATTGCACAGTGGCTATCGTCACATCAAATCGAATCGCCATCAGGACGGCCAACAGCAACGGCGGAACAGTAGCCGCTACACCGACTCCACGCAGCCAAGCCGTCTGTGCGCGCGGGAGAAATAGCAACACCAACACACCGAAAAGCGGGGAGAAGATGATCCACGTCGGTAAGGTTTGTAGCAATCCTTCCATCATTCAAACAACCTCCCCGCAGTCAAGCTAACCATCAGGATGACCAACCCGATCACACTAACCAACACATAGGTTTGAAATTGACCTGTTTGTAGAGCGGCACCCAAGCGGCCCAGACCGCGCATCACGGCGGTGGCCAATCCGACCAGACCCTGGATCACCCACCGATCAAACCAAGAAAGAAGTACCCCTAGCCCCCGGTAAGGACGAACAATCGCCGCATCATAAGCTTCATCTACTCCGTATTTTTGCAGTAACACCCGATGTGCCCAGGGAGCCGCTCCAGCCACTCGCTCCGGATTAATCTGACCGCGGTCGTACATCGCCCAGGCGAGAGCAATGCCGCCCACAGCGAGCAAAACCGTTACCAACGGCAGCCACCAGGGAGCAGCGACGGCAGATGCCTCCAATCCTGTCCCGGTTGTCAGCCATTGTGAGAAAGCGTGAGTAGGAAACTCCACAAAACCGGAGCCGACGGAGAGAACTGCCAACACCGCCATTGGCCACACCATTCCCGCCGGTACTTTTTTGTCCGCTTCTCCCTTTTGCTCACCGAAGAAGACGAGGAAAAACAGACGAAACAGATAAAAGGCGGTAAAGAAGGCAGCGACCATTCCTAAAGCCAATACTCCGAACCGTCCGTCAGCATATGCGCTGAGCAACACCTTTTCCTTGGAAAAGAAGCCGCTAAAAGGGGGAATGCCCGCCAAAGCCAGACAGCCGATCAAAAACAGCCACCCCAGCCCGCGATGGGTCTGCCACAAGCCACCCATCCGCCGGATATCCTGTTCGTGATGCAATACCGTGATCACCGCACCCGCCGCCAAAAACAGCAACGCTTTAAAAAAGGCGTGGGTCATCAGATGAAAGACACCGGCTGTATATCCTGCCGCCCCTAGCGCCAACATCATATAACCCAGCTGACTGACGGTGGAATAGGCCAAGATCCGTTTGATATCGTTTTGCACTAGAGCGATGGAAGCGGCAAAAATAGCGGTAAACGCTCCAACGTAGGCAACCGTGTCCAGGGCGAGAGGGGATGCTTCAAACAATGGAAATGTCCGTGCCACTAAAAACACCCCAGCCGCTACCATCGTTGCTGCATGAATCAAGGCACTGACTGGAGTAGGTCCCTCCATCGCATCGGGCAACCATGTGTGCAACGGAAATTGTCCCGATTTTCCGATCGCTCCCACAAAGAGTAAAATCGCGATCCACGGCAGCACAGCCGTATCTACACCGCCGGATTGGACCGCTGCAAAGATGGGTCCCAGTTCAAAGCTGCCCGTTTGCCAAAAGAGGAGAACAATGGCGACAAACAGACCAACATCACCGATGCGGGTAACGATAAACGCCTTTTTGGCCGCCGCTTTTGCCGCCGGCTTCCAGTACCAAAAACCGATCAACAGGAATGAGCAGACACCGACCAGCTCCCAAAATATATACAGCTGTACCAAGTTGGGGGAGAGAACCAAACCCAACATGGAAAAGGTAAACAGGGAGAGATAGGCGTAAAAGGTCGGTACCCGTTCGTCACCTGCCATGTAGCTTTTGGCGTACACCTGCACAAGCAAACTAACCAAACTGACAACGACCAACATCATGGCGACGAGCGGGGTAACCTCCACTCCAAAGGGGATAACGGCTTCCCCCACTCGCAACCATTCCCAGGTGGCCAAGGCCGTCTCTGTCACTCCTATGCTTCGCCACAGGATGAACAGCGAAACGACGAGAGAGCCGAAGGCCGCTAGGCTTCCGATCACAGCGGCCCAGCTTTCGCTCCAGCGCGTTCGTCCCGCTAACAGCAACAAAAATGCCACCAAGGGAAAGAGGGGTATGTACCACACATACGCAATCATGGGATCACCCGTCCTCTGTCCTGATTGTAGTGTCGATTTCACATTTTTTTGGATCGTACATCAAGCTTTCAGGCACACCCAGTCATTGTTCGATCTCGAGGGAAGGTTGAGCGATCAGATACTCCACAGTCTTCCAAGTGAAGTAACCGTAGCGAGACTTAAGCTTAAAAGTACAGGGCGAGACTCGGAAACAAAGTAACCGTAATAACCCATCTCAGGTTATTTCATTTTTCGTAAGATTGCTGGAAGGGCATTCACAAGCCTCCGATTCTAATTTTATATGGAGCACGTATCCACTTACCCTTTTAACGTATTGTAGCGATCCACACTCACCGTCTGTCGGTGCTGATAGAGCGCAAACAGAATAGCGATCCCCACCGCCGCCTCCGCAGCCGCGATCGTAATGGTAAACAAACCGAAAACCTGCCCCATCTGATTGGCGTATAATCCATACTTGGAGAACGCCACCAGATTAATATTAGCGGCATTTAGCATCAATTCAATCGAAAAGAGGACGATAACTGCATTTCGTTTTGTCATCACCCCGTATAAACCGAGGCAGAAGAGAATCGCTCCCAAAGCGAGATACGATGTGACCGGCATTAGGACTTCGACTCCTTTTTCGCCAAGATGATCGCCCCCACCAATGCCACCAGCAGGAGGACAGATGTCACCTCAAAGGGAATCACATACTTTTTAAATACCGTCTCTCCCAACTGGGCCACGGTGTATGAATCCACCGGGCCGGTTTCACCAGAGAAGGGTGTCTGGTAGATCGCCCACATCAACACCCCAAAAAAGGCCGCCACACCGATAAAGCTAAACGCTTCCCGCCAGGGATTCCCTTCCTTTTCCTGCCCTTGGCGGCTGGTCAGCATAATGCCGAACAGCATCAGGATGGTAACCGCACCTGTGTAGATCAACACCTGCACCATGGCCAAAAACTCCGCATGCAATGTGACATAGATCCCGGCGATGCTGAGAAAGGTACATGCCAGGGCTAAAGCCATATGCACTACCCGGGTAAAGTTGATCATAAAGACAGCACCGCCGATGGCCAAAACAGACAATACAAAGAAGGCGATAAACTCGCCGTTCCACTCCATCACTGCGGTCCCCCCCGAATATTGGTATTGTTTTCGTGCAGCCACTCCATATTTTTGTACAAGTCGTCGCGGCTATAGGTGGCCAATTCGAAGTTTTGCGTCATCACAATCGCTTCGGTGGGACACACTTCGGTACACAGATC
This sequence comes from Desmospora activa DSM 45169, assembly GCF_003046315.1. Taxonomy (NCBI): domain Bacteria; kingdom Bacillati; phylum Bacillota; class Bacilli; order Caryophanales; family Thermoactinomycetaceae; genus Desmospora; species Desmospora activa. Next base: position 360,663 of record NZ_PZZP01000002.1, read on the forward strand.
ACATAGGATGCAAATTTCAAAGTTGATGTCAAAGGTGTCAATAATCTTCCCGCGCTTACCGGGATCGGGGTGCTTTCGACCTGTCAGCGTAATGCAATCTGTGGGGCAAACCCGTGCACATTGATTGCAGACGACGCATTTTTCCGGATCAAAGTGCTGAATTCCCCGAAAGCGATCAGGCATTGGAATCGGCTCATCCGGGTAGCGGTGGGTCACTTTTTTACGGGTCATCGTTTTTAGTGTGACACCCATCCCTTTGATCAGACCCATCATCGAAATCGTCCTCCTTTCCCTTCAAGTTGCCGCTGTCCATCAATAAAACTGTCCGATCACAGGTACTTCCTTTAAAACGGCGGATAAAAAGATATTGACGAGAGCAAGGGGCAGAAGCACTTTCCAGCCCATCTCCATCAATTGATCCACCCGCATCCGCGGCATCGTCCCTCGAATCCAGATCAACAAAAAGACGATCAAAAGGAACTTCAGGATAAACCAGAGGATCGGCGGAATAAAGGTAAGATCGAACAAAGGATTCCATCCGCCTAAAAAGAGGACGGTGGTTAAAGCGGCCATGGCAAAAACATAGACATACTCCGCTAGCATAAAGAAGGCGAAACGAAACCCGGTATATTCCACATGATATCCCGCCACCAGCTCCGATTCCGCTTCCGGCAGATCAAAGGGTGTCCGGTTTAATTCAGCCAGAGAAGCGACGAAGAAGACGGCAAAGCCAAGGATCTGGGGAAGGATAAACCAGACCTGCTCTTGCGCCTGTACAATTTCCACCAGATTTAAGGTACCCGCCGCCATGATCACCCCGACTACAGACATCACCAGCGGAATCTCATAGCTGATCATCTGCGCCGCTGACCGCATTGACCCCAGCAAGGCGTATTTGTTGTTGGAAGCCCATCCCCCCGCCAACATCCCGATGGTGGTTATGCTTGAAAGCGCCAAATAGTAAAGCAATCCCACTCCGATATCGGCAAACAACCAGCGATCGGTAAAGGGAATCACCGCCAATACGACAAAGGAGGGGACAAATGCGATCACTGGGGCAATTCGGAACAACGTTCGGTCCGCTCGCTCCGGAATGATGTCTTCCTTCAACAGCAGCTTCAAAATATCCGCCACTGTTTGTAGTATCCCCCACGGTCCTACGCGATTGGGACCGATCCGACCCTGCATCCAGCCGAGCACTTTCCGTTCAAACAGGATGGCATAAGTGACAAATCCGAGCACCACCGCCATTAATAGTGCGGGGCCCAATACCATCCATGTGGTCATGGACGCCACCCCCTTAGGGCCTGATCAAGCATCATCTTGGTGCACAATGGAATCAGACCTCCCCGTCATAGGGTTCATAATCTTTTCGCAGCGGATGGCCCACCCAGTCGTCAGGCAATAGGATGCGGCCCAGATTGGGGTGGCCGCTGAAGCGGATGCCCAACAGATCATATACTTCCCGCTCATTCCAATTGGCGGCGGGCCAAATCGCGGTGACCGACGGTGCCTCGGAGCGATCACGATCCACCTGGACCCGGACGGCCAATTCACGGCGGTGTTCCATCGAGTAGAGGTGAAGCACCACCTCCAGATGGGTCTCATAATCGACTCCCGATAGGTTTTGTAAGTAATCAAAGGAAAGGCGGGAATCATGCCGCAATAATCGAGCCAGTTCCAACCAACGGTCTACTTCCACTACCAAAGTGGGCATATGGCGGCTGGGCCGGTTGATCAACCCTTCTTTTAACGCACCTTCTCCCACTTCAGCTCCGATGATTTCTATTATTTCATCCAGCTGCGGCTGCTTCGGCGAAGGTACCAGCGGCTCCTGCTCTTTCGCTTTCTTTTTATCGACAGGACGCTTATGAACCGCCTTCGCTTTTGCCTTAGCAGCGGCCTGGGCTGTCCGCTCAACCGCGGAGTCCGCAGTTTTCTCCTCATCGCCCTTACCCTTTTCCGCTTGTGTCTCGTTTGCAACTGCACGCCTAGGAGGTTGCTTTTCCTCTGTGTTGTCGCTCGCCTTTGGCACAGGCTTTTCATCTTTGGGCTGATCCTTCACCGGTCCGTCACCTTCTCCCCTGTTCTGGCCTCATAGCGGATCTTTTCCTGCAATTTGTGAATGCCGTAGATCAATGCAGCGGGGTTGGGCGGACAGCCGGGGATATACACATCGACGGGAACCACCTGATCCACCCCTTTCACCACGGCATACGACTTCACATAAGGTCCGCCAGCGGTCGCACAAGAGCCCATGGCGATCACCCATTTTGGCTCCGGCATCTGGTCATACAGCCGTCGCAACAGGGGAGCCATCTTTTTGGTAACCGTCCCGGCGACGATCATCACATCTGACTGACGAGGGGAGGCGCGAAAAAACGAACCAAACCGGTCCAAGTCATAGTGGGCTGCCCCTGTTCCCATCATTTCAATGGCACAACAAGCCAACCCAAAAGTCATAGGCCACATCGAGTTGCTGCGGGCCCAGGCTTTGACGTTATCCAGGGTAGTGGTCAATACATTGCGATTGAGCTCCGCTTGCTCCGCCGGTGTCCATTCTTCCAATTTCATGACCATTCCAACACCTTCTTTTTCCAAGCGTACAGAAGTCCGATCAGTAAGAAGAAGACAAAGATCAACATCTCCACCAAGATAAACAGTCCCACATCGGCGCGCAGGCTATCATAGGCTACGGCCCAAGGATAAAGAAAGACCGCCTCCACATCGAAGACAACAAAAAGAAGCGCAAACAAATAGTAGCGCACATTGTACTGAACCCAGCCTCCACCGGTGGGGTCCACTCCGCTTTCATAGGTGATCGTCTTGGCAGCGGATGGTTGATACGGACGCAGCAGTCGGCCCATAGTGAGCGCAACCACTGGCAAGGCCAATCCCAACAGGACAAAAACGACGATCGTGACATAACTTTCTGTATAATCCATCGACGTCCCTCCCTCTCCACCCCGGCTGACGCTTTACCCTTATAAAAACACGAAGAGCGCCTGCCATTAGAGGTCACAAAGCTGATGATCTGATTCTTGGCTCTCTCGTTTTGATTATACCAAATGTTTCCGCTCCCTGTATGATGACTAATCAACAAATTTGGTAGGGAGCGTCGCCACCGGTACCCCTAGAGGGCAGGTGTATTCAGTGGCAAAGCCAACCTTCTTCGCCAAACGAGCGATCGTTCGGGAACATCCCACCAAAAATGACAACGCTTCCATTGCAGCGGAAAAATAAGGTGAACATAACATCTAATCGTATTGTACCATAGGCATTGCGTTTGAACTATACCAAGTCAACTCAACTTAGCCCCATCAGCTAAGATTGTCTCAATTTCACTATCGAGCAGCCGAAGCAGGATTCCCACATTACGACGCTGCTGAGCAATAGCAGGTCCTATATAAAAAACCCAACCCATCCACAGTGGATGGGTTGGGTTGACATTAGATAAACCCCGGAACGTTAACAGCTCACTCGCCGTTCCGTCCCCCGACTTGCATACGAACCATCGCCCGTTGTAGGGACAATTGCGCCCGCTTAAAGTCGATATCATCCCGCTTCTGCTCCTGCAAGCGCTGTTCCGCACGCTCTTTGGCCGCTTTCGCTCGATCGATATCGATCTCTCCCGGCGTTTCCGCCGTTTCGGCTAGCAGGGTGACCTGGTTGTCGTGAACCTCCAGAAAACCGCCGCTGACAGCCACGAGAAACTCTTCGCCATCCTTTTTAATCTTAACCGCCGACACTTGCAGCGGGCTGATAAAAGGAGCGTGGCGGGGCAAGATCCCGATCTCTCCTTCGGCGGCACGAGCGATCACCATATCGACTTGTTCGGAGTACACCTTCCGTTCGGGGGTCACGATGTCCAGTTGCATGGTTGCCATGGACACTCTCTCCTTCCCGTTCGATCAGACGAGGGTTTTCGCCTTTTCGACGGCCTCGTCGATGTTGCCGACCATATGGAAGGCATCCTCGGGCAGGTCGTCGTGCTTGCCTTCCAGGATCTCCTTGAAGCTGCGTACCGTCTCTTTGACGGTTACATACTTCCCTGGGATGTTGGTAAACTCTTCTGCCACAAAGTTGGGCTGGGACAGGAACTTCTCGATGCGGCGTGCACGGTTGACGATCACTTTATCCTCATCGGAAAGTTCATCCATACCCAGGATGGCGATAATATCCTGTAGTTCTTTGTAGCGCTGCAGCACCTGCTGCACACCACGAGCCACATCGTAATGCTCTTGCCCCACCACGGCGGGTGTTAAAATCCGCGAAGTGGAAGAAAGCGGGTTCACCGCGGGATAGATAAACTTAGCGGCTAAGCTCCGGTCCAGCTCAGTGGTGGCGTCCAAATGGGCAAAGGTGGTCGCCGGAGCGGGATCGGTATAGTCATCGGCAGGAACGTAAATAGCCTGGATCGAGGTGACGGATCCTTTTTTGGTAGAGGTGATCCGCTCCTGCAATTGACCCATCTCCGTCGCCAAGGTCGGCTGATAACCAACCGCAGACGGCATCCGACCCAACAGCGCCGACACTTCAGAACCGGCTTGGGTAAAGCGGAAGATGTTATCGACGAAGAAAAGCACGTCTTGACCTTCTTCATCCCGGAAATGCTCAGCCATGGTTAGACCCGACAAAGCCACCCGCAGACGGGCACCCGGCGGTTCGTTCATCTGACCGAACACCATCGTGGTTTTTTCGATAACGCCGGAGCCTTTCATCTCGTGGTAGAGGTCGTTCCCTTCCCGGGTTCGTTCCCCGACACCGGCAAAGACGGACAAACCACCGTGCTCCTGGGCGATGTTGTGGATCAATTCCTGGATCAAAACGGTTTTACCGACACCGGCACCACCGAACAGACCGATTTTCCCGCCCTTGGCATAGGGGGCTAACAGATCCACTACTTTAATGCCGGTCTCCAACATTTCATCCTGCGTAGATTGATCTTCAAAGCTTGGAGCAGCACGGTGAATCGAATCTCTCTCTTTTACTTCTACAGGACCCTTTTCATCGATGGGTTCCCCGAGGACGTTAAACACCCGTCCCAGGGTTGCGCGACCGACCGGTACCGAAATCGATTGACCGGTATCGACAGCTTTCATCCCGCGAACCACTCCATCGGTGGAGGACATCGCCACACAGCGAACCGTGTTATCCCCCAGATGCAAAGCAACTTCCACCGTCAAGTTGATGTCGCGCTCGCTGCTGGATTGTGCCTTGTATTCAATCGTGATCGCGTTGTTGATCTCAGGCATATGTCCCCGTTCAAACTGGATATCGACGACGGGGCCCGTTACCTGAATGACGCGTCCGGTGCTCATCTTTTTCCCTCCTCTAACCTGATGCATACCGCCCCAGAGCCATCCGCAGCTCTGGCGCACAAGTACAGCCGATGATCAACTCAAAGCGTTGGCCCCGGCGACGATCTCCGACAGCTCCTGGGTGATCGAGGCTTGTCGCGCCCGGTTGTATTGTAGCGTCAACGAATCGATCAGATCATTTGCATTGTCGGTAGCATTGCTCATAGCGGACATCCGGGCGCCAAACTCACTCGCCTTGGATTCCAAGAGCGCACTGTATACCAAGGTTTCTGCATAGCGGGGAAGCAGAACGGACAACACTTCCTCCGCTGAAGGTTCGTATTCGTAGAAGGAGTTTCCCGTGCTGGATTCTCCTTCTTTCAAGTCGGACAAAGGCAATAGCCGCTTTTCCACCGGACGCTGTGTAACCGGGTTGATAAACTCATTGTAAACCAGATACAATTCGTCAAAGGTTTCCTCAGCATATTGCTCAACGGCCTTAGAAGCAATCGTCTTAATATCGCTAAATTCCGGTGAATCCGGTACCCCGGTCACCTCAGCGATAATCGGGAAATTACGCCGTTGCAGAAAATCCCGTCCCTTGCGACCGACGATAAAAATCCCATATTCATCCTGACTCTGATGCCGCTCATTTAAGGTGCGTACCAGCTGACGCAACAAGTTGGCGTTAAAGCCACCCGCCAATCCCCGATCCGAGGTGATCACCAAGTAGGCGGTCTTCTTGACGGGTCGGGAGACCAACATCGGATGACTGACATCTTCGGCAGCACCGGAGACAGAGGCGATCACATCACGCAGTTTCTCCACATAAGGCCGGGAGGATTCCGCCGCTTCTTGTGAGCGTCGCAATTTGGCGGCAGCAACCATCTCCATCGCCTTGGTAATTTGCCGCATATTTTTAAAGGATCCGATCTGCCGCTTGATATCCCGCATGTTCTGCATCTACTTCACCGCCTTTCCTCGTCGATGCGACGGTAATCAACCGTTTCCATTAGGCTTCAGAAGGAGCAAACCCTTTTTTGAAGTCCGCGATTGCTTCCTTCAGACCCGTTTCCACTTCTTCGGTCATCTTTTTCTGTTCGCGAATCCGCTTCAGGGCCTCCGGATGCTCACTTTCCACAAATGCGTGCAGCTCTTTTTCAAAGCGGCCCACATCTTCAACCGCGATGTCATCCAGGTAGCCTTTGGTCACCGCATAGATCGAGAGGATCTGTTTTTCCACCGGCAGCGGTGCGTTTTCATCCTGCTTCAGGATTTCCACCGTGCGCTCTCCCCGCGCCAGACGGGCTTGGGTCGCTTTATCCAGATCCGATCCAAACTGAGCAAAAGCTTGCAGATCCCGATACTGAGCCAAGTCGGATTTTAGCGTTCCCGAAGCTTTTTTCATCGCACCAGTCTGAGCGGTCCCCCCTACCCGGGAAACGGAGATCCCGACGTTAATGGCGGGACGTACACCGGCGTAGAAGAGGTCGGACTCCAGGAAGATCTGCCCGTCCGTGATGGAGATCACGTTGGTGGGGATATAGGCGGATACGTCTCCGGCCTGGGTCTCAATGAACGGCAGCGCGGTTAGGGAGCCGCCGCCTTTTTCATCGGAAAGCTTAGCGGCACGCTCCAATAGACGGGAGTGCAGATAGAAAACATCCCCAGGGAACGCTTCACGACCCGGTGGACGGCGCAGCAACAGGGAAAGTTCCCGGTAAGCAGCGGCTTGTTTAGTCAGGTCGTCGTATACCACCAACACATGCTTGCCGTTGTACATAAAGTACTCACCCATGGCACACCCGGTATACGGTGCCAGGAACAACAGCGGAGCAGGGTCGGAGGCGTTAGCGCTCACAACGATGGTGTAGTCAAGGGCACCCGCTTTGCGCAGCTTTTCCACCACGTTGACAACGGTGGATTGCTTCTGCCCGATAGCCACATAGATACAGATCACATCTTGTTCTTTTTGGTTGATGATCGTATCAACGGCAATTGTCGTTTTCCCGGTTTGACGGTCACCGATGATCAGCTCCCGCTGACCGCGACCGATCGGAATCATCGAATCGATCGCCTTAATCCCCGTCTGCATCGGCTCATGCACCGATTTCCGATCCATGACGCCTGGAGCCGAGGATTCAACCGCACGGTATTCCGTGGTTTCAATCGGACCGTTACCGTCCAATGGCTGTCCCAAGGGATTAACCACCCGGCCTAACAACGCTTCCCCGACAGGAACCTCCATGATGCGGCCGGTCCGTTTTACTTCGTCCCCTTCACGAATATCACCATAGGGACCCATGATAACAACACCGACATGGTTTTCTTCCAAGTTGAGCGCCATGCCCATCACACCGTTGTGGAACTCGAGGAGCTCACCCGCCATGGCGTTTTCCAGGCCGTGGACCTGGGCGATTCCATCCCCGACTTGGATGACGGAACCGACATCAGCCACTTCCATTTCATCTTGGTACTGTTCGATCTGCTGCTTGATCAGCGAGCTGATCTCTTCCGGCTTGATGCTCATGATTTCACCCCTATCTTTCCGATCCTTCTATTTCCCTACATGGGAGACGGCGACGTTTTTGTGAAAACGATCCAACTTGGTTTTTAAACTTCCGTCGTACAAACGGTCGCCGATTTTGACGATGACACCGCCCAAAATATCGGAATCCACGCGATTCTTGATTTGAATCGTTTTGCCGATTCGCTTTTGGAAGGCGGCAATCAATTCTTGCTCATCCGCTTCAGCCAAAGGAACGGCGGAAACCACTTCCGCTTCGACGACGCCTCGCCGCTCCATTGTCAGTCGCTGATAAGTGGCGGCAATCCCTTCCACTTCCAACTCCCGTCTCCGTTCGACGAGTAGGTGGAGGAGATTGCGCGTCAATAGCGACAGCTCCGGAAACAGTTTGGCAAAGAGATTCTTTTTCTCTTCCACCGTCACCTTGGGATGTTCTAACCATTTACGCAGATCGGCATTCTCATGAAAGACGGCGGCCACCGCGACAATCTCCCGCTCGACGCTTTCCAGTTCCCCTTTTTCGGAGGCGGTTTCAAATAGAGCCTTTGCATATCGGTTTGCGACAATGCTCATTGCAGTTCGCCTACCTGTTTGAGATAGCGATCCACCAGCTGGGAATGCTCTTTTTCGCTCAGCTCTTTTTCAATCATCTTGGAAGCGAGCGCGACGGAGAGGCCACCGACTTGCGCCTGCAGATCATGCAGTGCTTTTTCTTTTTCGCGGTTGATTTCGGCGGTCGCATCTTCAATGATCTTTTGTGCGCGAGTGTTTGCCTCTTGCAGAATTTTTTCCGCTTCCCGCTCTTTCTGCGACTTAGCCCGTTCCAGGATCTCTTGCGCTTCCTGGCGCGCCTGCTTTAAGGCTTCCCGCTGCTCGGCAGCCAGCTTCTCTGCTTCTTCGCGGTTTTTCTCCGCTTGCGAGATTTGGTTCTCAATGTGATTTTGCCGCTCTTCCATCGTGCTCATGATGGGACGGAGGGCAAAGCGGGACACCAGCAACATCAGCACCAGAAAGGCGCCCAGTTGAAACAGCATGGTACCCAATTCGATCGACAAGGTCGGTCACTCCCTTCAATCGGCCTTTGTGATGGATAAAAAGTTCCGATCAGCAAGGAAGGCGGGGAGGAAAATTCCCCGCCCTGCTGCCTGTATCTTCTTAGAAATATCCTTGCGTCACCAACAGATACAGACCGATACCGACAGCGATGATCGGCACAGCCTCAACCAATGCGATACCCAGCAGCATCCGACCCAACAGACCGCCGGCTTCCGGCTGACGCACATAACCGTCCAAGAAACGGCTCACGACAAAGCTGTTACCCAGACCACCAGCCAGAGCAGCAAAACCGAACATTAAGCAGATACCCAACAATTCCATTTACAATTCCTCCTTATCAATGTTGCGGGGAGTATTTTTGCGAGATGTAAATTGTAGCCAAAATGGTGAAAACATATGCTTGCACCGCCCCAATAAAGACGGAGTAGCCTAACCACACCAGCAGAGGAGCCCCGGTGATGAGCGGACCGCCCAAAGTGATCAGGATTGTGATCAGGATCTCACCGGCGAAGATGTTGGCCCACAAACGCATCGCATGTGTCAGCGGCTTGGTGATCTCTTCAATGATGTGCATCGGATTGAGATATGCCTTAAAGTAGGCTCCCGGATGTCGCGCGATCCCGATAAAGTGGGCGAACAACGTAATCGCCAGCGCCATAACCACCGGCACGTTAAAGTCCGCTGTCGGTGATTTAAAGAGGGAGACATGATCCCCCGCCGCCAGCCCCAATGTAGGCAAATCATGGTGTGCATGCGCTGTCACCATCAAGATGACGCCCATTTGGTTGGCAAAGAAAATGAACAGAAACAAGGTAACCACAAAACCGATAAACTTTTCCGCTGTGCGGTTGTCAAAGCTTTCACGAACCATGTTTCGCAAAAACTGAATCAGCATCTCCACCAGATTCTGCATACCGGTAGGGCGTCGAACATTGCGACCGCGGGTGGCCAAAAATGTTAACAGGAATACGACGCAACAGGTAAAAGTGGTGGCGATCATAACCGTCACATCGAATGTCATTCCTAAGAGCTCAACCTTTGGTGTCTCTTCCATCGCTTTCACTCCTTTCCACCTGTGATTGATTCTTGCTGTCGTCCCGCCACATCAACCAAGCGAGCATGATCGCGCCTACCGGGAGTCCAAGTAAAAATGCGAGAATGCTGAAATGTTCAGGAAAGCGGGCGATCACAATCACGAGAACACCCGTCAGCAGCACCCGAAAACCAAATCCGGTGCCGATGCGTCGGTTGGAGCGGTGTTGGAGTAGCAACCGCATCATGCGAAATCGGCGGGACAATGTGAGGGTGAAGTAGAAACTGGCGCTAATGCCTAGTATCAACCCCGCAAAAAAGGGTTTTAAAGGCGTGAGGTACCAGAGGATGGCCAAGGTGGAAAGGAGTGCAACGTTTAGCCTGACCATCTGACGGTGTACCGGGTGGGAGGTGTCCATGCGCTCATTCCTTTAAGTGGACGATAATCGTATAGATAACGCTGAGGAAACCCAGTACCAACCCGGCTCCGATCCCTATCAGCAGCATCGCTGGCTCGGTGCCCCACCGCTCGTCTAATGCCTTTCCGATCCAAATTCCCAGGAAAGCGAACAATAGGATCTCTAGGCCGAGGGTGCCGATCAAACCCATGATCCGCCAAGGATTGTCTGTGTTTTTCTTCACAATCCTCACCCCCAAAAGGAACCAGGACCAGGAATGATGAGGATTAGCTGGAATACAATTCTGGCGGTTTTTTTAAAAGGTTGATGACACTGGATCTTTCCCCGTTCCATACTACCGAAGCCCTCCCGCCCTTGTCAACGCTTACGTGACCATGATTATGAACGATCTGTCACAATTTAAAAAGGAGCTGGCGGTTCCTCTCTTTTACCAAAATAGTATAAAATACCATTCGCAATTCGACGAGATGCCAAGCCGTCTCCATAAGGATTGGCGGCACGGGCCATTCGTTCATGTTCCCGCTGTCCCCGTAGTAACCGATCCCCTGCAGTAAACAAGCGGTTCTCATCGGTTCCTACCACTTTAAGTGTTCCCGCTTCCACCCCTTCCGGCCGCTCTGTCGTCTCACGCATCACCAATACCGGTACCCCCAGGGACGGCGCTTCCTCCTGCACACCGCCGGAGTCCGTTAAAATCAGATGGCTGCGAGCGATAAAGTTATGAAAATGAGCGACATCCAAGGGTGATATCAGATGGATCCGTTCATGATCTCCCAGCAGACGATGGGCCGCTTCCTGAATGGTGGGATTGAGATGAACGGGAAAGATGACCGCAGTATCTGGATGCCGATCCACCAAGCGTCGAACCGCCCGAAAGATGCGAACCATCGGATCGCCCCAGTTTTCCCGGCGATGGGCGGTTAGTAAAATTAACCGCTTCCCCTCTATCCTATCCAATACCGGATGGAAAAATTTTTCCTGAACCGTCGTCTTTAAGGCATCAATAACGGTATTGCCAGTGACAAATATGGAATCTGGCGGTTTTCCTTCCTGCAGTAAGTGATCAGCGGCTTGTCTTGTCGGAGCAAAATGTAAATCCGCCAACACACCAGTCAGACAGCGATTGACCTCTTCGGGAAAGGGAGCATATTTCTTTTTTGTGCGCAAACCCGCCTCAACGTGCCCCACCGGAATCCGGTGGTAAAAAGCCGCTAAACTAGCGGCAAAAGTGGTGGTCGTATCACCGTGTACCAACACCAGATCCGGTCGTTGCTCGTTAAAGAGCCCGTCCAGTCCCTCCAGTATACGGCTAGTTACCGCCGTCAAACCCTGTCCCTGTGTCATCACATTCAAATCCACGTCCGGCTGGATCTTAAATAATTGTAAAACTTGATCCAGCATCTCCCGGTGCTGCCCCGTAACACAAACCGTCACTTGAAACAAATCCCGCTCCTGCAAGTGACGGATGAGCGGGGCCATCTTGATCGCTTCCGGACGGGTGCCGAAGATGGCTGTTGTTTGAATCCGTTCCAATCTTTCACGACTCCCCTATCCCTTGTTTCGGTGTGGGGTTAAGCCATTTCGATCCGTTCAGCGAGTGCCGAACAAGCGATCACCGGCATCACCCAGACCGGGGACGATATAGCTTTTTTCATCCAGTTTCTCGTCAACGGCAGCCACATAAATATCCACATCGGGATGATCCTGTTGGACCCGATGTACTCCTTCGGGAGCGGCGATCAGACACATCAGTTTGATATTTTTGGCCCCCATCTCCTTGATCATCCCGATGGCAGCAGCGGCAGAACCACCCGTCGCCAACATAGGGTCGATCACAATCAACTCTCGCTCCCCGATGTCCGAGGGCATCTTGGCATAATATTGAACCGGCTCCAGTGTGTCAGGATCACGATACAGTCCAATATGTCCCACCTTGGCCGCTGGAATTAAGCGCAGAATTCCGTCCACCATGCCCAAGCCTGCCCGTAGAATCGGGACCAGCCCCAATTTCTTGCCTGCCAACACCTGACACCGCGCTTCTTGCACCGGCGTCTCCACTGTTACCTCTTGCAACGGCATCTCCCGGGTAATTTCATACGCCATCAGGCCGGATACCTCTTCTACCAATTCGCGAAACTCTTTCGTTCCGGTGTTTTTATCCCGGATATAGGTTAATTTGTGTTGAATCAACGGATGGTCAAAAACGTATACATTCCCCATCACTCACACTCCCTTCAAAAAGTCCCAACCCATTGTGTACTACCTGCTCTGAAAAGGCAAGGGTTGAGGGGAGGGATTTTTTGAGTATGCGTGCTCTACACCCCTTTGATCACCGCCACAGGGTGGCATTTGGCTACGACCGACGCCAGCCCCGCTCCTTCCACCGCGCGAATCACTACATCCACATCTTTATACGCCTGTGGGCATTCATCCAGAATGGAAGCCAATGTCCGCTGGTTCACCACAATTTCCTCATCCGTTCCTACCTTCATCGACTGGGAAAAGGCATCCACCGACACTTGTGCTTTTGTGGCCCGGCGAGAACGGACGCGTCCCGCCCCGTGGCAGATGGAGTAGTAGTTTTTCTCCCCCTCCTTCTCTCCTATCATGATGTAGGAAGACGTCCCCATCGAGCCAGGGATCAATGCCGGGTGCCCGGTCTCCCGATAAGGATTTGGATTGAGGGGGTGACCTGGTGGCAACGCACGAGTCGTCCCTTTGCGATGGACCAACATGGAGCGATTACGGTGAAGCTCCTGCAAGGCGTAATTATGCATCAGATCGTACAAAACCGGCATGCTTTCACTGGAACCAGTGAAGTCCGTCAACGCTTGTCCCACACCATATGCGATCATATGGCGATTGGCTACGGCAAAATTGAGAGCGGAGTACATCAGGTTGATATATTGCTGCCCTTCTTCTGAATCGATCGGTGCATACACCAGATTGGGATCAGGAGTAGCCACTCCCCATCGCTCCATCGCTTTTTTACAATCTTTTGCATATCGAGGCCCCATCATTCCACCCCAAGCCCGTGAACCGGAGTGAATCATGACTACGATCTGTCCGTCGAACAAGCCCCAACGCGTTGCAATTTCCCGTTTATCCTCGTTCACTTCCACCCGTTGAAATTCAATAAAATGGTTCCCTCCGCCCAGGGTTCCCAACCGCCCCCAGGCTTGCTTCCATATTTTATCGGGAATCCGCTCCAAAAACGATGTATCATAACGAAAACGGGCATGTTCCACATGTGTGAGCGAACGCTTTTTCTTGGAAGAATAATCGGAAGTATATTGTTTCGGTAATCCATGGAGGCCCTCTTTTACCACTTCTTCCAAGCGAATGTCGCGATAGCGCGAGGTGGAGCGCTCATTGACGGGAACATGCCGCTCCACTACTGCGACCAGTTCCCGCTTAGCGGCCGTCCCTTTTAAATCATCCGCCTGTAATCCGGTCAGATGAAGCCGCATCCCACAACCGATATCCGAACCGACAATGGAAGGGGAGACAAATCCGTCTTTCCAGTTCCAGACCGCCGTCGTCCCGATACAGGTGCCGATCCCCATATGGACGTCGGGAGTATAGCTCATATACACATTGCGGGGAATGCGTAAATTGTTGTCCGCCATGGTAAACACATTTTCATCCAAGTGGTGGTAACTCTCTTCATCGGTAAAAACATGGAGTTTCCCATGCGGAAGCTCCTTCTCACGGTGAAAAGGAGAATGTTCCGTAATCAATACGATGCCCTCTTTTCAAAAATAAAGGTAAGATGAGAATGCTGACAAAGTAGGTTTGGGGCCGATCTCCCTAATATAGGGGTCTTATCCCACTCCGATTGTTTGCTCAAGTGCGATAAATGCAAACCCGCGAATATTCTACCAGTTCAGAGAGGAAATTTCCACAAAAAATAGGCTGCTTTCGGAAAGATTGTTGCTCTTAAGAATAAAAAAGGGCGACAGGTTTTATCCTATTCGCCCCCGAATCCCCGCCATCATTAGCGGCACGAACTTGTAGGGAAACCAGCCCCAAAACCCGCTCAGGACGGATATCCCCACTCCCCATTGGGCAATCGCAACTTCACATAAATGGGCGAGTCGCTCGGCTGCCCATCGACGTCCGGTTCATCTTGGCGGAGCACCGCTTCGAGGTGAAATCCCGCCCGCTCTGCGACTTTCCGACTCCGCAAGTTTCGAGCATCGCAACGGATCTCGATGCGTCGCGCATTCAAATGGTCTGAGGCCCATCGCACGATGCCATGGACTGCTTCCGTCACCAACCCTTGGCCGGATTCCGAAGTGCGAATCCAGTAGTTTATCTCAAAACGCCCCACGTCCCAATTGATGCGGTGAAGTCCTGTGCTACCAACAAACCGCCCTGATGACTTCTGGAACATGTAGAGACGCAAATCTTCTCGGAGCAGAAATTTGGCATGCGCACGGCGAGCCCTTTCCTCAGACTCCTCGACGGGTGGCAGGTTCACAAAATACGCATCCCATTTCTTAAATTCGTCATGGGACTCCCTAATGGCCTCATTGACCATGGCGCCGTCTCCCGGCAACGGGCACCGGATCAGTAGCCGTTCGGTTTCAAATTCATGGGGAAAATCCAGAAGAATCGGATTCATGGTATGACTCCTTTTTATGGACGATTATCCCATATTTCAGGCGGATCCTCGATAAAACGACGATCTCTGACTTCGGGAGCAACTTGGATTAGCTTTAACCCCAGCTCCGAATAGAGTTTGAACCGCCCTCCCGTAGGGAAGAGCGGTCAACAAAGCTTGTCCTGATTAGATTTCCATTTCCGCATAGAGCGGATGTGCAGCCGTCAGGGAAGCGACACGCTGGCGTGCTTCCTGTTGGGTATGGGCATCATCAGGATTTTTTAATACCTGTGTCATGATGGAAGCGATCTCTTCCATCGCCTCTAATCCCATTCCGCGGGAGGTGACTGCGGCGGTCCCAATGCGGATACCGCTGGTGACAAAGGGACTCTCCGGATCAAAAGGAATCGCATTTTTGTTAACGGTGATCCCCACTTCGTCCAAGAGGGCTTCCGCCTTTTTGCCGGTGAGACCGAAGTTGCGCACATCAATCAGGATCAGATGGTTGTCGGTACCGTCAGAGATCAGATTGAAGCCGTTTTTCTTCAGGGATACAGCCAAATGGTTGGCGTTATCCACCACCTGCTGTGAATACTGTTTAAAATCGTCATCCAACGCTTCTTTAAAGGAGACCGCTTTGGCGGCGATCACATGCATGAGCGGACCGCCCTGAATCCCCGGAAAAATCGCTTTATCAATCGCTTTGGCGTATTCCGCTTTACACAGAATCATGCCACCACGGGGGCCGCGCAGGGTTTTATGGGTGGTGGTGGTAACAAAGTCGGCATAGGGCACTGGGTTGGGATGATGACCAGTAGCCACCAATCCGGCGATATGAGCCATATCCACCATCAGGAGGCAATCCACTTCATCGGCGATCGCTTTCAACTTTTCGAAGTCAATCATGCGCGGGTAAGCGCTGGCACCGGCCACCAACAGTTTCGGTTTATGTTCCAGCGCCAGTCGGCGTACTTCTTCATAATCGATGCGATGATTTTCCTCATCCACCCCGTAAGCGACAAAGTTATACAGTTTGCCGGAAAAGTTAACCGGGCTACCATGGGTTAAATGACCGCCGTGGGCGAGGTTCATCCCCAATACCGTATCACCAGGCTCCAACACAGTGAAATAGACTGCCATATTAGCCTGGGCACCGGAGTGGGGCTGCACATTGGCATGGTCTGCACCAAACAGCTTTTTAGCCCGTTCCCGTGCCAATTCCTCCACTTGATCCACAAATTCACATCCGCCGTAATAGCGCTTATCGGGATACCCTTCCGCATATTTATTGGTCAAAACGGTTCCCAACGCTTCCAATACCGCGCGGCTAACGAAGTTTTCCGAAGCGATCAGTTCAATGTTCCCTTGTTGTCTCCCCAGCTCCTGACTGATGGCAGCAGTCACTTCCGGATCTCTCTGGCGTACATGTTCCAACAAAGTGAAGCCTCCTTTTTTCTGCTTGGATTATTCCACATTGTATCAAACCCAATCCCGCTTGGCTGCTATAATCAAAAAAACTTAATTTTCCAGCACATATACCGCCCGTGCACCACCGATCAGTTTGGGGCGGGTTTTTGCCATGGTGACATGGGCCGCTCCCACTCTTGGATCGGTCGGACGTACCGGAACCGCTACCGGTTTTAAATGCATCCCAATCAAGGTATCACCGATATCGAACCCCGCATCCGCCTGAATGGATTCCACCAGTACAGCCTCCTGAAAATGGCGAAAGGCATAAGCGGCCATCGCACCACCAGCCCGTGGAACCGGGACGGCGGTCACAGGCGGGAGCAAAAACTGTTCCGCAGTCGTCCGCTCCAGCACCAACGCCCGATTCAGATGTTCACAACACTGAAAGGCCAAATGATAGCCGTAACGATCTTGCACCCGGCGTGCCCCTTCCCACACCGCACGGGCGATTTCATCACTGCCGGCGGTGCCGATCCGTGCCCCAGACACTTCGCTGGTGCTTACTCCCATCACCAATAGGTGCCGTTTATCCAACCCGATATGGCGTAACAACTCTTCCGTCAGTTGTGCCACGCGGTTGGAGATTTCTGTGATGGCGGCTGACATCAGGCCTTTGTCTCCTCCAACTTCTCAATCTTGTCCAGTCGGCGGCGATGACGCTCGCCGTCAAATTCCGCTTCCAGCCAAGTGGCCAGGATTGTTTCAGCCAAACCAGGGCCCACCACTCGTGCGCCTAGGGCTAATACATTGGCATCATTATGTTCGCGGCTCATGCGAGCGGAAAACTCATCACTCACCACTGCACAGCGAATACCCGGCACTTTATTGGCAGCGATCGACATCCCAAGTCCTGTGCCACAGATCAACACACCCCGGTCAAATTCACCCGATACGACCCGACTGGCCACCGGTAGGGCATAATCGGGATAATCAACCGATTCCTCGCAATCGCACCCTATATCCTCGACGATGATTCCCCGCTTTTCCATCACCGCTTTAAGGGATTCCTTCAAACGGTATCCGCCATGATCCGATCCAATAATCACACGCATCCCTGATGCCTCCCTTTATTCCTGCTGTTCCTGTCCATCTGAAAGGAGCAACTGGATCATGCGCTCGATCCATTCCTCCATTTCCTTTGCTGTCTGACGATAACAATCCACATCCCCGCCAAAGGGATCCACCACATCGGGATCTTCTTGCAGCTCGTTGAGCCCTTCTGAAATCTCTTCCAAACGCTCGGCTATTTTCCGCAATTCCCGATCGAACAAAACAACTCGCTCTTGATCCCCATCCATTTGTGCCCGTGCTTTCATCGCTCGCCGGGTCTCCAGTTCCACCAGCAAGCGGTCCCGCTCTTGCCAACGCTGCTCTTGTCCGACTTCCTGCTTCCACACCCACTCTTTCAGGGTGTGTGCTTTATCCACCGCCTCCGGATACGAGTGAATCAACCACTGATGATGGCTGCGGGTCATGGTAAGTACCAGATCCGCCCACTTTAACAATTCCTTTGTCATCGGTTGCGATCGATGATCACGATTGTTAATCCCCTTTTCTGCCAACACCTCCACTGCCGGGGAGGATGCGGCGACACCAGGGAGTGCAGACACTCCCGCAGACTTTACCTCCAGAAACAGTCCCCGCTCATCTGCCTTTTTTCGGAGCAATGCCTCCGCCATCGGGCTACGGCAGGTATTTCCTGTGCATACAAACAAAATCCGTCTCAACGCGATCCCTCCTTTCATCGTCGCCACCATCCGTCTCATCCGCTTCCTCAATATCTTTCATTTTCTCAAGGCAGGCCGCCAATATGCAAGCCCTTCCTCCTTTTTCCGCTGGAAAAATAAAAAAACGCCCACCGGCGCCACAGGGATTCCCTTGCAAACGACGATTGTAAGCATCGCTCTTTCGCTTACACTAAAAACCGCAATCCCAGTCCGATCAAAATCATCCCCCCCACCGCTTCCCCATAACCGCCAATCCATGTGCTCACATGGCGGCCCAACAACAAGCCCGTACCCGCCATCAGCATACTGATCCAACCAAACAACAACACCGCCAATATCGTATCCACTTCAAACAGCCCCAGGGAAAAGCCGGCAGACAAGGAATCCAGACTGACACTGAGAGAAAAGAGAAGAACCCCCCATATCGAGGAGACGTTAGCCGTGTTATTGGAAGTGTTTGCTCGACTCTTCCCCCAAGCTTGATACACCATATTGATCCCTAGAAAAATGAGAAGTCCGCCACCGATCATCACGGCAATCTGTTCTACCAACACCCCCAAAATCCGTCCAATGGCAATGCCCACCATCGGCATAAACATGTGAAAAAAGCCGACACTTACACTGGTCAGCATCACCTGCCGCAAAAGAATTCCCCGCATCCCCATTCCCAGACCTAAGGAGAAAGCATCCATTCCCATCGCAGTCGCTATTATAAACAGGGTGATCAGTTGCCCCCACTGCGGCAGCGCCCACTCCATCCCCACTCCTCCCCTGTCCGGATGCTTGTCTTAGAAACTATGCGGGGTTGTACAAAAAAAGAACCGGGATAGATGACAAAGTAGCCAGGGCCCGATTCCCGTCTCCGTTATAAAGCCGCCAAGGATAATAACCTCTGGCGGCTTTAACGGATAGGATATTCCGTTAGTTCATTAGCGTATTCCGAATAAGGGAGAAGACCGCCAATACTAACGCTAAGAAGCAGGGTTTTCATACCCCCAGGAGTCCAGACACTTTCATGTGCATAAGGGTGGGAGACTGCTGACGCAAAAAGGTTAAATGTCACCTTCCCCCAGATCAATCACCTGTCCCTCCGCTGCCTTGCTTAAACGGTTCATCACCGAATCAAAGAGGCCTTCCTCCTCAAATCCCTCTGCAATAATCCACTCCACTCCCAATTCATCGAAGCGGCGAAGCGTATCAAACAAGTATCTGGCTACGCTGGCGGGGTTGGAGCGACTTCCGCATGTCAAAACGTAATCAGCACGATAGCGATTACGATGTTCTTCTGTGGTCAGGATTCCCACTGTATAACCCCTGGCTCTTCCATCATCCGCCATGGACTGCATTTTTTTCACCAAGGCCTCTCCGTTTCCGATCACCACCCACATCTCCCCTTGAGGTGCGTAGTGGCGATACTTCACACCGGGAGAGCGCGGAATCGCCACTCCCTGTAACCCCGGATCCACTGCAACGGAGCCGACCACTTGTCGCATTTGCTCCAGGGTTACACCACCGGGTCGCAACAGGAGTGGAACCGGCCCCGTCACGTCAACAACGGTGGACTCTACCCCCACACCGGAGTGGCCACCGTCTATCAAGCCATGGATACGCCCGTTTAAATCCTTCCACACATGCTCGGCCTGGGTAGGACTGGGCTTACCGGAACGGTTTGCACTGGGAGCGGCTACTGGTACTCTCGCCTGTGACAGCAGCGCTTGCGCTATCGGGTGAGCGGGCACCCGCACCCCCACTGTCGGCAATCCTGCCGTAACAGCGGGAGCCAATGTGCCAAGATGTTCCACGATAAGGGTGAGCGGCCCCGGCCAAAAAGCAGAGGCCAAGCGATGCCCGTTTTCCGGCATTTCCAGTATCCAGCCGATAGCAGCAGCTTCATCCGCAAAATGAACGATTAAAGGGTTATCCGCCGGGCGTCCTTTTGCCGTAAAAATGGATTGAACCGCTGTTTCATCGGCAGCATTGGCCCCTAAGCCATAAACCGTCTCTGTCGGAAACGCCACCAGTTTTCCTGTTCGCAACATCGTAGCCGCTTCTTGGATCATGGGATCATCCCGTAAGGATGCTTCCGTGCGACCGTCAAAATAAATTCTCCAACGTCTGGTGTCCATCCGTCTTCGTCCTTTCCCTTAATCCGCTGCAACACCTGTATCATACCACAGGGCTGCCGCGATTTAGGAAGAACACCGATGTACCATCGCTACTCCACCCTCCCGCTTCGCGCGAAAGGCGTGATCGGACTGACGTATCTCCTCCGGTATCTCATCCCAATCAACGGATTGGAAACCAAAATGTTCAAAAATCGGCTGGGCAATTCCCGTTATCAAATAAACATTCCGCAAACCCAAGCGACGGGTATGGGCGAGAACAACACCGATCAATTCTAACCCTGCGGCGGCGTTCCACGATTGACTCTCCATAACAAAAGATCGTAATAACCCTTGATCCCCGTATACCTCCATCCCTACCGTTCCCACCCGTGTACCAGGCTTCAGCGGATCCTCCACAACCAAAAATCGATCCAGATGCTTGTCCACTCCTTGATCGTTAATATTGGCATTTTGCAAGACACCCGTAATCCAATCGACATCCGCTATTGTTGCTTTTCGTACTGCAAACATAAAAAACACCCCCGGACAAGATTCATATTGTTCTTACCCTATGTCCGAGGAATGGAAAAAAGAACAAAAACCCGTCCACATGACGGGTTGGGATTAGATCATCGACCAAACAAGGATCCAAAAAAATCCTCCAGCGAGTCCAGTAGAAACCAGCGTACTTCTACTTCTTTTGGCTCCGATTGAGCCGTCTTGCGAGGAGAAGCGAAAGCTTGGTCCGCTGCTACCGCCTGCGCCGACAGGGTGGATTCCGAGCGGGGCAGGGCATCGCCGTTGCTCATATCGACAAAGCACAACGGTGGAAACAACACACACCACCAGTTGTCTCCTTTTCCTTCACCCAAGGTAATTAAAAGTGCTTCATACTCTCCAGCGGGATAAATCTGATCGCCGTATAATTTGGTAGGAAAAGGTACCATACCAAATGTGACATCAACACTTTGATCGGAACCGTTGGCTTGTAATGTCTCTTCCGCCAAACGCTTCAGTTGAGGGGTTTTCTCTTTGATCGCCTTGCGCGCTTTATCGATTGAACGCGGTTTTTGCGACCATTGGTCTATCTCCTGGATGACAGCGTCGCGTACTTTCCGCTTAAGGGCTTGATCCTCGCTAGAATCGCTGTTGGCTAAAATCCGCAACCGAATCGCCCGCTCTGGAATTGCGTCTTCTTGCTGCTGTGCTTCAACCGCCAAGACTGCTTGCTCCTGTGGCGTTCCACCATCCGTCATCCCCATCCAAACGAAAGATAAGAGCGCCATCCCCATTAAAGACAAATAAGTCCAAACCTTCATGGATAAACCTCCTAAACGGTTCTATCCACCAGTATGGACAAGCAGCAATCGATTTAACCCTTTTTTCGTAAGGATTCCGGTAAGCGCTGGTTGGAAGCAAGCACAATCCGATCCTTTCCCGCCAGATCCAAAAGAATGCGCGTATCAATATCGGCACGCCACAAACGCTTAACAATCGCCACAACGTCTTCCCCTTGTCCCATTCCCACCTCAAAAGCAACCAAAGCCCTTGAGGTGAGCACTTGTTCCATCCCCTTTGCAATGGATCGGTAGGGGTTTAATCCGTCCATCCCCCCATCCAACGCCAGACGCGGCTCATACTCTTTGACTCCTTTTTCTAACCCTTTTATCTCATCCGTCGGGATATAGGGAGGGTTGGAGACGAGGATATCAATTTGGCTCTCTGTCTGCAAAAGCGGTTGCAACCAATCCCCACGCCGAAACTGAATCCGCTCCGCTACACCATGTATTTCTGCATTACGGCGAGCCAGTGCCAATGCATGTGGCGAGAGATCCACTGCAATCACTTGCCAATGGGGGCGTTCCGCAGCCAAAGTAACCGCGACGGCCCCACTTCCGCAACCGAGATCAGCGACCTGTAGGGGGCGATCCCCCCAGAATGCATCCGCTGCAGTCAATACCGCTTCCACCAATCCTTCGGTTTCCGGTCGTGGAATCAATACCGAGGAATTAACCCGATACCGACGACCGAAAAACTCCTGCTCCCCGCTCAAATATTGTAGCGGAACACCGTCACAGTGAGCGTGTAACCATTCCTCCGCTTGTGCCCGAAGGGAATCCGGCATCGAGGAGTGTATATTTGTGAAGAAGCGGGTACGATCCCATTTCAACACCGATCGTAAAATAAATTCCGCTGCAAATAAGGGGCTTTCCACTCCCGCCCGCTCCAATCGTCGGCTAAACTGGCGAAATAATTGGTTGAGGGTTGGCTGCTCCTCGTTCAACTCGCCACCTCCCGCTTCATAAAAATACCCGGGTTTTCCCCAGGTGTACCCTCGTTTATTCCATTCCATCCGCTCGCAGCAGCTCAGATTGCTCTTGCAGCGTTAAGGCGTCGATAATATCATCCAGTTCTCCGTCCAATACCAGATCCAACTTGTGTAACGTCAAGCCGATGCGGTGATCGGTTACACGACTTTGTGGGAAATTGTAGGTGCGGATCCGTTCGCTTCGATCCCCTGTGCCAACCTGGCTTTTTCGTGCGTCTGCCACTTTGGCGTTCTCTTCCTGTCTTATCTTATCCAGCAAGCGCGTCCGCAAAACCCGCATCGCTTTTTCCTTGTTTTTGATCTGGGATTTTTCATCCTGACAGGAGACCACAATTCCGCTGGGTAAATGAGTGATACGTACTGCGGATTGAGTGGTGTTTACACTTTGCCCGCCGGGCCCGCTGGAGCAAAACGTATCGATGCGTAAATCTTTATCCAGGATTTCCACTTCTACTTCCTCTGCCTCCGGCAACACAGCCACAGTGGCGGTCGAGGTGTGGATACGGCCACCGGACTCTGTCGTAGGCACCCGTTGTACCCGATGGGCTCCGCTCTCATACTTTAAGCGACTAAAAGCCCCCCGCCCTTTTACCGCAAACACTACTTCCTTAAACCCGCCTAATCCGGTTGTGTTGACCTCCATAATTTCCGCTTTCCACCCACACCGTTCGCTATAACGAGTATACATCCGGTACAAACTAGCCGCAAACAAAGCCGCTTCTTCACCACCGGCGGCTCCCCTCACTTCGACAATCACATTTTTATCGTCATTGGGATCTTTCGGCAGCAACAGTACTTTTAACTGCTCTTCCAGTTCTTCTTTTTTTTCGTTTAATTCATCCAGCTCCGCTTTCACCATCTCCAACAGCTCCGGATCGGATTCCTCCGCCTGCATCTCCTTCGCTTCCTTGAGCTGCTGTACAACGCTTTTGTATTCGACATAAGCCTGATACTTCGGCTCGAGATCCGCTTGTTCTTTCGAATATTTTCGTAAATGATCCGTATTCGCAATTACGTTTGGATCGCTTAACAATCGATTCAGCTCTTCATAACGTTCCCGTATGGATTCCAAACGCTCCAGCACACTGCTTCACTCCCGCTCTCTTTTCCATCGGCGCCAGACATACAACCAGGATGGACTGGATAACAGTACTATTATAGGCGACCACGACAAAAGCGTCAAAAAAGCAGAGGAATTTCCCGGGAAAAGAGAGCCACATATTCCTGTAGGCAGTTTAGGGTCAAAGTGGTAAAATCGAATCAACCAATAATAAAAAATACAATTCCTCTGTAATAAGGAGAAATCATATGATATCAGGACCGATTGAAACCTTATTGGAAATTATTTCAGTCATCATGATGTTGTTGCCCATGCTGCTGTTGCTGTTGTTCGCTAACCTGGCACAGCGGGGCCGTGAGCAGAACCCAGAAGGAAATGGGGGTCTCGGATGGACCATCACCACCCATATATTGGTAGCTATCTCCTTTAGCTTATTGTTTATCGTAGGAGCAGTCCTAACCCTCTTCGGTTTGTTGACAGGTTCCGCTTCCAACGGTGATTTAGCGGGTATGAGTGGAGTAACGGCCAATTTCATAGAAAGTATGGTTCCAATCGGGCTCGGCTTAACGATTCCTGCACTGATCGGAATCTTGTTGCAAATTCCGATTATCCGCCGGGGTCTTATGAAGCCCTTACCCCTTGACCCCAGCAATGCTGTGCACACATTTGCACTGGTTGCGACCATGATTATTTGGATTAACTTTTTTATCACGATGGCGATCGGCCTTGAAGCCTTGACCAACACCGATGGAGCTCAAAAAAATATCATTCCCTCGCTGTGGACACAGCAGATTACATTTTTCATCATCGCTCTGATCGGTGTGGGGTGGCTGACGCGCCGAAATTGGCGAGAAGTTTGTCAACGCTTAGGTCTTGTGCGACCCAGCGGCGTCCAGTGGGTTCTTGGTATTGTGATGGGATTCGGTTTGGTCGTTTTTGCCAATGTGCTCAGTTATGTGGCTACATGGTTGGGCTTTCCGCTCGATCCCAATGTGGAACAGTTGACCGATCAATTGCTTTCTCCACTGTTTGGCTCTGTCTTAGGCATTCTCACACTGGGACTTTCCGCCGCTTTGGGTGAAGAAGCCCTCTTTCGCGGTGCGATGCAGCCCCGCTTTGGTTTGTTGCTGACATCCGTTCTATTTGCGTTTGTTCACAGTAATTACGGTTTAAGTCTTTCCACCCTGGTCGTCTTTTGTGTCGGATTGGCATTGGGTCTGATTCGTATGCGTCACAATACCTCAACCGCCATGATCGTTCATGCCACTTACAATATGACTTTAGGCGTCTTGGCATCGATGGCCGGTTGACATACTCGAAGAAACGCCCCGATCTCTTGACTGATATTCGATCTCTCCTTTAGCGAAAACCGAGGATTATCCCGTTCACAGAGATCAAAAAAGCTGGAGCCGCGATCGGGCTCCAGCTTTTTTGTTACCCGGCATTTTTGTTGGGAGTCAAGTAATTCAACGGATTCCATTTGCTTAAACCGACGCGAACGCGGACTTCATAACGGGGCATCTCATAACTGATTCGTCGCAGTACTTTTTCCTGCAACTCTTCATAACGGGAGCTCGGAAAACTGGCTTGCGGCCTCACTTTGACTGCTACATGGCCACCAAAGATCTGAACGTCCGCATCTTGCACCCCGTCAATCGTCATCGCCGATTGACGAATCCGCTGTCGATCATTCCCTTTGGGGGGAATGGAAGGATTATCCCATTCTCCCACTGCCAGGCCGGGATTGGCGTTTCGCACACCAAATTGTCCATCATCCCGAAGATAGCGGTAGGTGTTTTTTTCGTACCGATAGGTGGTACGGTCAGTTGTGCGATCATAGTCCATCCCTTGGTTGGAAGAAGAACAGGCCACGGATAGACAACAGACCGCTACAACCACACCAACCCCCTTAAGCCAACGAAGGAACAAAAAGAAAACACCTCCCTGACACTAGGCTGTGTCTGATCAATTCCGTAATTGGAGTAAGATCCGATGAGCATCCGTCAACAAGAACCTTTCACCGGACCTCCTTCACTCCTCAAGCAAAAGCTCCAATAACCAGACACGCCTTAGTTTGTGTCAAGAAGGGGAAAAACTCTGCGGCAATGTTTCCCGTTGCGGCACCTCATGACAATGGCGACAACGGGCTTCATATTGTTCGTGCGCCCCCACTTGAATGATCGGCTCATCTTCAGCCGCCGCGCGACCGTCGATTAAGCGCTGGGTACGGCTGGCCGCCCCTCCACATCGCAGGCAAATCGCATGCAATTTGGTCACATATTCGGCGACAGCCAACAATACCGGTGTCGGACCAAAGGGACGCCCGCGGAAGTCCTGATCCAGCCCTGCGCAAATCACCCGTAGACCGCGATTCGCCAAATGTTGGGCTACTTCCACGACGGAATCGTCTAAAAATTGCACCTCATCAACTGCAACCACATCGATGCCGGATTTTACAATATCCATGATTTCAGTGGCATGATCAATCGCTGTCGCTTCCGTATGTATCCCGTTGTGAGAAGTGATCGCGCCTTGCCGATAACGATCATCAATGCGAGGTTTAAATACCATCACTTCCTGTTTGGCGATGCGAGCCCGACGAATTCGCCGGATCAACTCTTCGCTCTTTCCAGAAAACATTCCCCCGCAGATGACTTCGATCCACCCGTCTCGATGCATCGGATTCATGTGGGTGTTTTCCTCCCCCTGATATGGTTTTAAAAAGGCGAACAGGCAAGCGAATGGCGTTCCTCGCTTGCCTGCTTTTTTCTTTTTCCGCGATCTATCTCAATCACAGGTTGTATTTTTTCTTAAATCGATCCACACGACCGCCTGCGCTAACAAATTTTTGTTTCCCGGTGAAAAAGGGATGGCATGCGGAGCAGATATCCACGCGCAGGTTCTCCTTGGTCGACCCGGTCTCAAACGTATTGCCACATGCGCAGGTAACAGTGGTTTTTTTGTACTCGGGATGAATCGCCGCTTTCATCAAACCTCACCTCTTTTCCATCTGGTCCGTACCAGACTCGCTTCATGCAAACACTTGAACATTATAACATGCTCGAGTATATGGCGCAAGAAGCGGGAACAGGATTGTTTTCCAGAAATGAACGAAATAAGTGCCGCAGTTCAAGGAAGAACATTTAACGGATTGATCGGTTGGTCATTTTTGCGTACTTCAAAATGGAGATGCACACCGGTTGAATTACCGGTAGTACCCATATATCCCAATCCACCGCCCTGGCCTACTTTTTGTCCTTTGCCGACGATAATCCGGCTCAAATGGGCATAATAAGTGGTCCAACCGTCACCATGGTCTACCACCACCAAATTTCCGTAACCGCCGGAATAACCGGATTGAATTACAGTTCCGCCCTTGGACGATTTGATCAGGTTGTTTTCTCCCTGAGGGTTCGCAATGTCGATTCCGGTATGCATGCTACCGTTGCGCCAGCCGTAGCCGCTGGTAATCTGCCCTCTCGCCGGCCACTGAAAGCCGCTACTCTGCTGGTTGTCTACGCTTACGCTAGCTGAGGAAAGAGTGGTTTGTCCTTTTTTCGGTGCTGTCGCCGCTTGCACTGGTTTTGGCTGTTTCGGCTCAAATGCTTGCGGAACCACCAGCACCTGACCAATATAGAGATCTTCCGTCAGCTTCAGATCCGGATTGGCTTCAATGAGCACGTTTTTTTCCACATCATACTTCTCTGCAATCGATGTAAGCGTATCTTCTTCCTTTACCCGGATCCGCTCCATCACCACGGGAACCTTTACTTTTTGACCCACTTGGAGTGTATGGGGATCGGCAACACTGTTATAGGTGGTCAATGTTTCAGCGGAAACCCCATATTGCTGCCCAATAGCATATAGGGTATCCCCTGGCTCCACTTCCACCATCAACGGTTTTTCTTCCTTCTCTACCGCTAGGTTGCCTTCCGTTACCGCAGAAATTGGATTTAAGTATTGATATACCACTTGTTGGGCTACCCGTTCTTTTTGCCAATCGGGGGAGCGAGGCTTTACGGCGGGTTCCTCGGCCTGGACCGTTCCATGGGGTCCACCTACGACAAACGAAGCGGATGCTGTGCAAACCGACAAAGAAGTCAGCGCCCATTTATTGCTGTTCTTTGTCATTACACCACCTCACAATTAGATTGGGATCGAGGACGATATCTTTTCCCTGCCCCATTCTATGCGGGTGGATAAAATTATATGCGAAAAAGAGGAATCTGCCGATAAGGGACAGCGGTGGATTATGCTGTCGACGAACGGTGCGAGGGGGCTTCCAGAGTGGCCAAAAACTCTTGGTTGTTACGGGTATGAGACAGCTTACGCAAAAAAGCATCAGTATATTCGGTGCCGTCGTTTAGAGATTTGCGGAGTGCCCATAATTTATCCAACTCTTCCTGTGTCAACAACAGCTCCTCGCGCCGGGTCCCGGAGCGACGAATATCGATCGCTGGGAAAATGCGGCGCTCGGCCAATTTACGATCCAGGTGTAGTTCAAGGTTACCAGTGCCTTTAAATTCTTCGTAGATCACATCGTCCATGCGGGAACCCGTATCTACCAACGCTGTCGCCAAAATCGTAAGGCTGCCCCCCTCCTCGATGTTGCGAGCCGCCCCAAAGAAGCGCTTCGGTCGATAAAAAGCGGCGGGGTCGATACCACCGGACAATGTTCGGCCGCTAGGCGGGATCACCAAGTTGTATGCCCGTGCCAAACGTGTAATGCTATCCAGCAGGATCACCACATCCCGTTTATGTTCCACCAGACGCTCCGCCCGCTGCAAGACCAACTCCGCCACTTTAATGTGGTTCTCCGGCATTTCATCAAAAGTGGAGCTAACCACCTCTCCATTGACGGATCGTTGCATATCCGTCACTTCCTCCGGTCGTTCATCGATTAAAAGGACAAATAGTTCGATCTGAGGATAGTTGGCGGTAATACTGTTGGCGATCTCCTTTAACAGCATGGTTTTTCCGGCTTTGGGCTGAGCCACAATCAATCCGCGTTGCCCCAAACCGACAGGTGCAACCAAGTCCATAATCCGGGTCGAAAGCTGTTTGGGATCGTTCTCCAGCGTGAGGCGTTCCTGGGGGTGCAGAGGAGTGAGCGCAGGGAAATGAAGGCGCTCTGCAGCGGAATTGGGATCTTGACCATTAACCGCTTCCACATGGAGAAGGCCGAAATAACGCTCATTCTCCTTGGGAGGCCGAACCTTGCCTGAGACTAAATCCCCTTGACGCAGATCAAAGCGGCGAATTTGCGAGGCGGAGATATAGATATCTTCTGAGGAAGGTAGAAAGTTGATGGGTCGAAGAAACCCATATCCTTCCGGTAGGATATCCAGCACTCCCTCCATAAAGAGGAGCCCTGCTTGTTCCGCTTTCGCTTTTAAAATGGCAAAGATCAGTTCTTTTTTCTTTAATTGGCTGTAGTAAGGAATGTGATATTCTTTTGCCAGCTTATACAAATCGGTTAAACGCTTGTGTTCCAGATCACTCAATGAAATTTCCATGTCTTCACCACACGTTCTTTCCTAATTGATGATCGCGGTTAAAAAGCGGGCTTTACCCATCCTGCCCGCAACCGCGCTCCCTTATTCCAATACCAAGTGGGGTTTTTTCTCCAAGCGGTGTTTGCCGTCGATAAAGCGAACCGTTCCCGTCTTGGCTCGCATCACAATTGAATGGGTCGTGGCAACTGTCCCGTTATAGCGAACGCCGCGCAACAACTCTCCATCCGTGACGCCGGTAGCGGCAAAAATGGCGTCATCCCCTTTTACCAAATCATCCATCGTCAGGATGCGAGCAGGATCACCAATCCCCATATCCTGACAGCGATGGTATTGCTCTTCATCCTCTGGTAGCAATTTTCCTTGGATTTCCCCACCTAAGCACTTGAGTGCAACCGCAGCCAGCACCCCTTCTGGTGCACCGCCAGAACCGAGCAATAAATCGACACCCGTATCGGGAAAGGCGGTATTGACAGCAGCCGCCACATCCCCGTCAGGGATTAGTTTGATGCGGGCACCTGCACGGCGTACTTCTTCAATGATGCCTGCATGGCGCGGGCGATCCAGCACCACCACGACCAGGTCGTTTACATCTTTGCCTAAAGCTTTTGCAACTGCAAGCAGATTATCTTTTACAGGGGCTTCGATATCCACATGCCCCACCGCTTTTGGACCGACAGCCAATTTGTCCATATACATATCAGGAGCATGCAACAAGTTTCCCCTCTCGGCAATCGCCACCACCGACAGGGCGTTCCATAATCCCTTGGCTACAATGTTGGTCCCTTCCAACGGATCGACAGCCACATCCACTTCCGGCAGATAACCCAACCCCAGCCGTTCGCCGATATACAACATCGGCGCTTCGTCCATCTCACCTTCGCCGATCACAACCGTTCCTCGCATCGGGATGGTGTCAAACACCTTGCGCATCGCGGAAGTGGCCGCTTCATCGGCTTCATCCTTTTTCCCAAATCCCATCCAACGGCCGGAAGCGACTGCAGCAGCCTCCGTCACCCTTACCAACTCCATCGTTAAACTGCGTTCCATGATCCATTCCCCTCCTGCCGTTTATTCCGTTTGATGCTCAACAATAAGGTAACATATTTCCGTTTATATGTTACACTATTTTTAGCGGTTGTGCGTGGAGCTTGTTGATTCGCATATTGGAGGGAGGATGGGATTTTTGCGTCTGTGGCTTTTACTATTTGTTAAAGATATATGTTAAATCAACAAACCGGTACGTACATAAAAACGGCAAGGAGGAAGATTGCACCCCTCAACAATATCTGACCACTCCCCTGCTTACTCCCGCCAAATGTGGCCTCCGAGCAGAGATAGTTTCTCCTCTAAATTCTCATATCCGCGATCAATCAGTTCCACTCCGGTGATCCGGGTTACCTTTTCCGCGATTAACCCGGCGACTACCAGCGCCGCCCCCGCCCGCAGGTCGCTGGCCCTAACCTCCGAACCGATCAAAGGGGTACTTCCCAGGATGACGGCAGTTCTCCCTTCCACCCGGATGGTGGCTCCCATTCGGCACAATTCATCCACATGTTTAAACCGCGATGAATAGATATTATCCGTTACCAGACTGGTACCCTCCGCCTGGGTCAACAGAGCGGTAAAGGGTTGTTGTAGATCAGTGGGAAAACCGGGGTAGGGCAAGGTTTTGATGTCGAGCTTACGGGTTGAATCCACCCCTCTCACCTGCAGGGCTTCATCGTATTCTTTCACGTGCACACCCATTTCCCGCAGTTTGGCTGTGACCGGTTCCAGATGCTTTGGGATCACATTCTCCACCCTTACATGCCCTTTGGTGGCTGCAGCGGCGATCATATAAGTACCTGCCTCAATGCGGTCAGGGATGATGGAGTGGCGACATCCCGTCAGCTCCTGTGTTCCCTGTATGCGGATCACATCGGTACCGGCTCCTTTGATACGGGCGCCCATGGAAGAGAGCAAGGTGGCTACATCGATGATCTCCGGCTCTTTGGCCGCGTTTTCAATCACAGTAGTTCCTTCCGCCCGTGCAGCTGCCAACATGATATTGATGGTGGCACCGACACTAACCACATCCAAATAGATACGCGCGCCTTTCAGGTTGGGAGCGGATAGGTAAATGGCGCCTTCCCGCTGCTCAACCTGAGCCCCCAAAGCGACAAAGCCTTTGAGATGTTGGTCAATCGGCCGTGGTCCCAAGCTACAACCGCCGGGTAATCCAATCATCGCTTTCCCAAAGCGACCCAAAAGGGCTCCCATCAAGTAATAAGAAGCGCGCAATTGTTTGATCTTCCCATTTGGAAGTGGAATGTTAGTTAAAGCGGCAGCATCGATGTGCATCTCATTCCTGCGTCTCTCCACCACCGCCCCTAACTCTGCCAGTATCGTTTCATACACATGTACATCGCGAATCGTGGGTAGATTTTCAATCACAGTGGTCGATTCCGCCAAAAGGGCAGCAGGAATCAGGGCGACAGCACTATTTTTGGCCCCGCTTACGGAAACATTTCCTTTCAGCGGTCGGCCCCCTTTGATTATCAACGTCTCCATCTTAACCCTCCCTCAAAGAGCTGTGGCAAAACCATCACATGGTTACACTCCACACGGCTGAAGCACCCTGTGGTCACTTCCTACAGGCTCCATGGGGATGATCAGTCTAGGAGACGAGCCCGATTCAACTTTCCAATGGTGACAATCGGTTGGGGTGGGTGAGCTTAAACCACTGAGGGACGACGTACATCAAGGATGTTCGCCCGGTTCTCGCGGAAACGCTCAAACAATGCTTCGGGGCCTTCCTTCTTGACGAATGCGGCCTCTGCTAAAGTGATCGGGATAAGGGAGATCATTTGCAGTGTGGGCTCGTTGGTGTTTGGAAAGAGGTCAAAAGTGTTTCCAAAATACGGGCTCGGATGTGCGAGGATAGCCTGGATTTCAGTGTTGCTGACGATAGGCTGCTTGTTCTCGATAACCATGCCATAATCGAGGCTGCACCCACCTCGGAGAAGCATAGAAGCAGTGGAATCCACGAGATAATGAGCGATGTGCTCCTGTCCGTCCCACAGCGTACAGACAAGTTCTTCAGGAAGCATCGAAGTGATCGACTGAAAGCGCAATCCGTTTGTGACGACGGTGCTGATCGGCGGCTCATCGTTGTGAAAAAAAATCAGGTCATAGCCTCTGTTTTCCTTCGACGACTTGGCGGACTCCACTTTGTGCACTGTGCCCAGATGCCGTTCTAAGTGTTTGAGGACTTCGCCGGATTGTCCTGGTGTGTCCATTTATATCTCCGATCCGTTGAAGTTATGCCCGATGTTGCGAACCTTTTGCCGTATGGATTCTATGTGCGGTGAACGCCTACACCCGCTGGAGGTGGCACTCTACGCGGAGTGTTCCGTCCTGGTACTGGGATGGGATACTACTCCTTGTCGAGTCCACCTTGCAGGCTGTTGGTTGACAGTACTGGTGAAAGAACGTTCCCGCGGGAGCCGATCCTCACTTCACGTAAACGGGCCTTCCTGATACAGAGCAGGGCTGGACAGCTCCGTGGCGGGATTGGTTTTGCCGATTCGGATCAACAGGAACTCACCGCCTGTCCGGTACTTCGCTTCGGCTTGTTTGTGCTGCTAAGACGAATAATCACGAACGGGTTTGCGCTTCTTCCCAATCCTTTTTAAACCGTTCGATTCCGGCGTCGGTCAACGGATGAGACAACATTTGTTCATAGACGCTTACAGGCAAGGTTGCGATATGGGCACCTGCCGCAGCAGCCTGAGTGACATGTTGCGGATGACGAACACTGGCGGCAATGATCTGTGTGTCGAGTTGATGCAGTTCAAACAGATGAGCGATTTCTTCGATCAGCTGGATCCCGTCGTGACCGATATCGTCTAATCGCCCCAAGAACGGACTGACGTATGTGGCACCGGCACGAGCCGCCATCAAGGCTTGATTCGCTGAAAAGACCAATGTGACATTGGTTTGAATCCCCGCCTGGGAGAAGCGATGGACCGCTTTTAGTCCTTCAGCGGTCATCGGAACTTTAATGGTGATATTGTCAGCGATGGCAGTGAGGGGACCCGCTTCTTCCCACATGCCTTCCGCATCGTCAGAAAGCACTTCCGCACTGACGGAGCCCTTTACAAAAGAGGTAATCTCCTGCAATACCTCATTGAAGTCACGTCCGGATTTTGCCACTAAGCTGGGGTTGGTGGTAACACCCGCCAACAGCCCCCACTCATGCACTTTCCGGATTTGTTCCACATCGGCGGTATCGATAAAAAATTTCATACCCCTTCACCTCGATTCTCAGGCTTTGCCGCTGCTACCAAACAGGCGCATTTTCCCTTTGACGGTTTCCTTGATCGCTTCCCGTCCCGGGCCTAAGTATTTTCGCGGATCGATCATCTCTGGATTGGCTCCCAACAGCTCCCGGATCTTGCCGGTACAAGCGACTTGGTTTTCGGTGTTGACGTTGATCTTACCCACACCCAACCGGACCGATTCCTGGATAGCGGCATCCGGCACCCCGGAACCACCGTGTAATACGATCGGGGCATCGATCTTTTTGGCGACGGCATCGATAATATCAAAATGGATCTTCGGCTCCCCTTTATACATGCCGTGAGCGGTTCCAACTGCAATCGCCATCGCATCCACCTGCGTCTCCTCCCAGAAGCGGATTGCCTCTTCCGGGTTAGCCAAGGCAGCGTCGGCTTCATCCACCTCTAGATCATCTTCCACTCCACCGATCGTACCCAGCTCACCCTCCACAGACACGCCGACAGCATGAGCCGCTTTTACAATCTCTTTCGTCAGGCGAATGTTTTCTTCATAGGGATGATGGGAGCCATCAAACATCACCGACGAAAATCCGGCTTGAATACATTTCATCACGACATCAAAGCTGCTGCCGTGATCCAAATGTAAAGCGACAGGCACCCCGGACTCCTTAGCTGCAATCTCAGCCATCGCCACCACATAGTCAATCCCCATATATCGCATGGCGCCTTCACTGACACCATAGATAAACGGAGATTGTTCTTCTTTTGCCGCAGCGGCGATTCCCTGGGTAAATTCCAGGTTGTTCATATTAAATTGTCCGACAGCAAAACCCTCGCGTTTCGCTCGGGGTAAGAAATCAGTCATTGGTACTAACGGCATAAATGAAACCTCCTAGGAATAAAATCAGTCTCTGCAATCTTTTCTTTTCTCTGTCTAGTATATGGTTCGACCTTTCTACCGGCAAGAGCTCTCTCGTATGGAGTTTCATAATTTCCATCGCTAAAGTGAAGGATTCCCAAGAGTTTTGTCATTCACGCACTTTTTTCGATCATTCACATCCATTTTATGGGTAATCAAAAACCCCTGCCGGGGCTTTGGTGTATCAACTCTTATTGAATCCCCAATATCAGCCTGGTTTCCTCCGGAGTAGCTAGCGGACGTTGCAATTCCTGCGCCAGACGACTAACCCGCGCTACCAGCTGTTCATTCGTCGCCAGTTCTCCCTTGCGATAGTAGCGATTATCCTCCAGGCCCACCCGCACATGCCCGCCCAAAGTGATCGCCCAAGCCGACAGCGGCAATTGATGCCGACCTACTCCTGCCACTGTCCATGTGGCACCCGACGGCAATTGATCCACCAGTAACAACAGATGCCTGGGATCAGCTGGAATACCGCCGGGTACTCCCATCACAAAATCGAAATGCAGGTGTCCTTCTACCAACCCTTCTTCCACCAAGCGCAGAGCGGTGGGAATCATGCCAGCATCAAAAATCTCAAACTCTGGGCGAACCCCTTTCTCTTTCATACGCAGGGCAAATTGGCGAATCAGATCAGGTGGATTCCAAAAGACACCATCGCCAAAATTGACAGTTCCCGTTGTTAGTGTCGCCATTTCCGGGCACAATTCCAGCGGCTGCAAGCGCTCCTCGCCACTCATCCCAACCGCCCCACCGGTAGAAACCTGTACAATGATGTCACTTCGCTTTTGGATCTCTGCGATCGCTTCCTGATAAATCATGCGGTCTTGCGTCGGCTTACCCTTCGCATCCCGCACATGGATGTGGGCGATCGATGCCCCTGCCTGGCGGGCTTTGGCCGCCGCTTCCCCAATCTCCTGCGGTGTAAGTGGAAGGTGGGGGGTATCGCCTCGATTTAACTCTGCTCCCACTAGGGCCGCGGTAATGATAAGCTTTTGCAAGTTAGGCCCCCCTCTGTGCCAAAGTTTAGTCCTGCGACCGTTGTCGCTCTTTGGGGACAACACAGGTTCCACTGGCCCGCGCCACCATCACCGGCTCCGCCAACACCTGGGCCGCAGAGGGCACCGCCGGATCGATACGGGTTTCAATTACCTTATGGGCGACAAATTCCATCGATCGCGATGTATTCCCCACCCGGACGATACGCCCGCTCGCCTCAATATAGTCCCCGGCATAGACGGGAGCGGTAAATTCGACCGAATCGTAAGCGACAAATAATCCCTCATCACCATCATGGCGGATTAGCAACTCCGTTGCCACATCGCCGAACAAAGCCAATATCCGCGCACCGTCCACCAACCCGCCCCCGTAGTGAACATCAGCCTCACTCATCCGAATCCGGATCGTTCCCTCGTCCATCCGCTTCCCCGTCCTTCCTCAGTGTGCGCGTTGCAACAGCTGTCGCAGTACTTCAGACCGTAGTTCCTCAATGTCAAAGGGCTTGGTAAAGTGAGCCAGCGCACCCAACTTGGTTGCTTCCTCCACCATATCCAGCTCGCCGTAAGCCGTCATCATGATAACTTTTATATTTAGCGGCTCTTTTTTTAGATGGCGAAGCAATTCGAGACCATCCATTCCCGGCATTTTCATATCCAGCAGGATAAGATCCGGCGGCTCCGTTTGGATAATCTCCAGCGCCACTTTCCCGTTGGCCGCTTGCAATACTTCCAGCCCTTCTCGGCTGAACACTTCCTTAAGCAGCACACGAATGCCGTATTGGTCGTCCACGATCAAAAGTTTCTTATCGGACAAGGACATTTTACGCTTCCTCCTTCCAAGATCACTAGTCTGTTCCCGATGGTCATCCCTCCTTTTCAACCCACTCGAATCATTACGATACCATTCTGTTCGCAATTAAATAATTCGCGAACAAGGATCGGTATTTCCTGCACTTCAAGTAAAAAACGAAGCTCGCCCTCTTTTTCGATATGTAAAAAGCCGCACCTGATCGGTGCGGCGATGCTGCCGACTTTTATCTCACCAAAAGCTTGTTGATGGTGGGAGGAGGGATTTTTGAGTCTGCGTGGCTCTTGCTGTTTGCAAAGAAGTAATAACTGTCCGCTCCAGCCACCGCGGGCGGGAGCGGGCAAAACTCGCTGTCGCTCAAACAGGTTACCCTTTTTCTCCACCCTCGCTGGCTTCCGCTAAGTAGCACAGCAAAGGCACTTCGCTTTCAAAAATCCCTTCCTTCATTTCGATAACCAACAGAGCTAAACTCACCATCAACCTTTTACGGTGTTGAGACGGGCGGTGAGTGAAGCGGCTACAAAGTCACGGAACAACGGTTGCGGACGATTCGGGCGGGAAGTAAATTCAGGGTGAAATTGGCAACCCACAAACCAGGGATGATCTTTTAGCTCTACAATTTCCACCAGACGACCGTCAGGGGAGGTGCCGGAGAAAAGATAACCGGCTTGTATCATTTGTTCCCGGTATTCATTGTTAAATTCATAACGATGGCGGTGGCGTTCGTAGACCAAACCATTGCCGTATGCTGCTTGTGCTTTGGAGCCCGCTGTCAACTTACAGGGATATAACCCTAAGCGCATGGTGCCGCCCAGATCTTCGATCTCTTTTTGTTCCGGTAACAAGTCGATCAAGGGATGAGGTGTTTCCGGATCGATTTCGGAGCTATGGGCGTTTTCCAATCCCAACAGATGACGCGCCCCTTCGATACAAGCTACTTGCATCCCGAGACAGATGCCGAACATCGGAATCCGTTGCTCTCGGGCGTAGCGAACGGCGACGATTTTACCTTCGATGCCACGGTCGCCAAATCCGCCCGGCACCAGAATGCCGTCCACCCCTTCCAGCAGTGAGGCGGCATTCGCATCCGTCACTTCTTCGGCGTTTACCCAAACGATCTCCACTTCGGTATCATTTTCAAACCCGGCATGGTTTAAAGACTCTACCACACTCATATAGGCATCCTTTAAAGCGACATATTTGCCGACAATGGCGATACGCGTGGTATGGGACAAGTTTTTCACCTTATCGACCAAAGCCACCCATTCGCTCATATTCGCCTCATCCGTCTGTAAGCCCAGGTGTTTGACAACGATATCGTCCAACCCTTCCGCTTGCAACATCAACGGGACTTCGTAGAGGGTTTCCGCATCGCGGCACTCAATCACCGCTTCATAGTCGATATCGCAGAACAGAGCCAGCTTCCGTTTCATATCTTCCGACAGGGGACGGCCGGTCCGGCAAACGATCAGATTGGGTTGAATCCCAATTCCGCGCAATTCTTTGACGCTGTGTTGGGTCGGTTTGGTCTTTAGCTCACCAGTAGCGGACAGTTCAGGAATTAAGGTGCAGTGGATATACATCACATTTTCCCGACCCACTTCGCTCTTGATTTGCCGGATCGCTTCCAAAAACGGTAAGCTCTCAATATCACCGACGGTACCACCGATCTCCGTGATCACCACATCGGGATGGGTTTCACGGGCGGCACGAAATACCCGGTCCTTGATTTCGTTTGTAATGTGCGGAATCACCTGTACCGTTCCGCCCAGATAATCCCCGCGCCGCTCTTTGTTAATCACGGTAGAATACACCTTGCCCGTTGTCACATTGCTGTTTTTGGAGAGGTTGATGTCGATAAAGCGCTCATAGTGACCCAAGTCTAGATCCGTCTCCGCTCCATCATCGGTGACGAATACTTCCCCGTGTTGGTAGGGACTCATCGTGCCTGGGTCCACATTGATGTACGGATCAAATTTTTGAATGGTGACCGTCAGCCCCCGGTTTTTCAGCAGCCGACCCAGCGATGCCGCCGTAATCCCCTTCCCCAGGGACGACACCACACCGCCGGTTACAAAGATGAATTTGGTCATGGTTGGACCTCCTCCGCATAGACTTCCCCGTTAACGGGACAATTAGAAAAAGCGCCCCTAAAGTGGAGGGGCGCCTGACTGGAAATTACCACCAACAATCCCGCGATCCACTCTAATGAGGGAGCGCGGGATCGATTTTTCCGATATAGTTACTATCAGCCCAGTGGATAGTTTAATCCCTGTGACCAGGATTGTCAAGGCTGTTCATCATCGTCTTCATCGTCATCGTTCTCATCGTCGTCTTCCGGGTCAAAATCGCCGTCTTCATCATAATTGGCCTCAAAATCAGCCTCATCATCGTCATCATCATTGTCAAAATCAGCCTTTTCCCCGTCGAACAGCTCTTCTTCTTCCAATTCGTCGCTATAATCATCCTTCACATTTTGAGCGACAGCGGAGTCCGTCGCTTGTTCCGTCGGGTACCAGCTGCGCAAACCCCACAAGCTTTTTCCCACACAAATAAAGCGGCCGTCGATGTTCATCTCGGTGTAGAGCTGGGCAATGTATTGGTTGATCTCCTCTTCCGAGAATCCTTTCATTTGCGCCACTTCTTGCATCAAGGCCCGATATAAGATCGGTTCCTCTTTTTCCTTTAAAATATAAAACGCCAGATCCACCATCGCCGTTTCGCGGATATCTTCCGGCGACAATTGTTCAGCTAATTGTTCGGACATGGTGGGCACACCCATCCTTTCGTTCCAATCTCCCAAGCATGCCACATACTCCTTTTCGTTCTGTGACATCGCATGTATGTCTATTTTAACCAAAAAAGTGGTGAAGTCAACAAGGGAGACCTGGAAGTATCACCATCGATTAATCAGAACCTGAGCGGACGATTATGGACAAAATCGGACAAGCGGGATACGCTAAGAGAAACCAAACCCATTCCCAGGATGGAAACGGAGGATTTCCCGATGATACACGATCTAATCCAAACCAACCCTGTTATCGCCATTATTCGAAAGGTTTCCTTTGAAAAATTGCCCCCTCTGGGTCAAGCGCTGGCCAACGGCGGCATCAAACTGGCGGAAATAACGATGGATTCAGAGAAGGCGTTAGAAGGGATTCAGGTACTAAAAGAACAACAGCTGCGGGTAGGGGTAGGAACCGTCCTCGATGCGGAAACGGCCCGCCTCGCGATCCTTCACGGCGCCGAGTTTCTGATCACACCCTGTGTCCGTCTGGATGTGATCGCCACCGGTAGGAGATACAATGTGCCGGTGATGACGGGAGCATTGACACCGACAGAGATCCTACAAGCCTATGAAGCGGGCTCTGATTATGTCAAAGTGTTTCCTGCCGCCAACCTTGGCCCCTCCTACATCAAAGACGTCAAAGGACCGCTATCCCAAATCCCCCTCATTCCCACCGGCGGCGTCAATGTCGAAAATATCGGCCGCTTTCTCCAAAACGGAGCCACTGCGGTAGGAGTTGGCGGTTCCCTGATCGACAAAAAACGGATCGAGGCTGACGATTTTGCCACCATTGAAAAATGGAGCCGCGATTTGGTAGCAGCCGCGAAGGGATAATCTGGACCATACAAGCAATTCGTCCTTCGGGGTGTAATCCCGAGGCGGATTGTTTTTGACAAGGAAGAAGCCACCGTAACGAGTTTCCGTTTCGGTGGCATTTACCCTATCACTTTAATTACGATAAGAAATTACAAAGTGTAAAACCGTTAAAGACGGGGAGGGGTTGATATAAGTATGGGGACGGTCTCCACGAAAACGGACCGATTCAAACTCCTCCAAATCATAGCGCTCACCGTCAATTTCCAACGCAAGTACTCCAGACATCACCGTCACAAACTCAACCACACCCGCTTGGTGCGCCTCGGAGTGATATTCCTCCCCCGGTTGTAGATACCCTCGATAAAGCTCAATCAATCCATGAGAACCAAAAAGTGGTTCAACCACAAACACATCATTTACACTGTTTAATTTTAACCCTTCTTTTTTCCGGGCGATGGCGACATCAGACTCAACGGATAAAAGAGCGGTAATCGGAAGGGATAGGCCGTTTGCGATCTTCCAGATTACCGACAAAGTTGGGTTGGCTTCTCCATGCTCAATCTTGATAAGAGTTAACTTGCTAACACCAATTTGCTTGGCCAATGCTTCGATACTCAACCCCTGATTAACCCGAAATTTCCGCAGATTGGCGCCAATGCGTTTTCCCACATTTTTTTCTTCCAAAGGGTTTTCCATCTTCTCCCTCCTACTTGAAAGAATAAACGGCTGCTGATAAACTCAGCGAACAATTGCGATGGTCATTCGTCAGAGATAAAGGGGATGCTCTGCATGAAGGGTTTTTCTTTTTTCCAGATTGATGGCCGATTTTGCCGGGGCCTCGATTTCCGTCTTCTCTTTATTAAGGCTTGCCAGCAGCCTCTATTTCTCCCTCAATACTCCATACGATCATTGTTTTTTTATTTATAGTATATTATAATTAACCAAAATTAATTTATAGTATACCACAAGCGGATTACCTAGCAATTTTTGAAAGACTTTTGATACACCTTTGTTGAACATCAGTGAAGGAGTTGCGATATAGGTGGAGGATAAAAAGAAAACGATAAAAGCGGGTTTGATAGAAACATTACCAATCGCAATCGCAGTCGCAGCTTATGGTATATCTTACGGTGTCCTGGCAACGCAAGCACAATTTAGTTTGGCGGAAACCATCGCAATGTCGTTGTTCGTTTTTTCCGGATCGGTGCAGATGGTAACTGTCGCCATGTTGATGGGGGGAGCGACTCTTACCAGTATTCTTGTTACCTCCGCCTTATTAAATTTGCGCAATCTGTTATACGGCGCCGCTCTCGCCGAAGGTCTTCATTCATCCAGAAAACAAAGATGGTTATTATCTTTTGGTGTCACCGATGAATCGTTTGTGTTAGGGAGTCAACGGTTTAAAAAATACGGACCAGACCCGCTCTATTTTGCAGCTGTTGCTGGAACTCTCTATTTCGCTTGGGCCTTCTCTACGCTGATAGGGGCGTTAATCGGAAACCAAGTCGACCCACTCAAATGGGGATTAGACTTGGCGTTTCCGGTTACCTTTGTCGCTCTTCTCATCCCCAGCTTAAAAGATAAGCCCGTTATTGCAACGGCGCTCTCGGCTGTCGTTATCGCAATCGGACTGGAATCGTTGGCGCCGGGCAATGAATTTACGATTATCCTTACAGGAGTCTTATCACCGCTGGTGGGTCTGTATCTCAAGAGGAGGGGCAACGATGTTTCATAATTGGATCCTTATCGGACTATTAACCGTTATCACTTATCTATCCCGAATCATCGGTGTCGAGATCATGGCAGGGCGAAAAATGAGTCCAACTTTACGTTTATATTTTCAATATGTTCCCATTGCAATTATTACGGCACTGATTATCAAACAAATCTTCATCCCCACCGACGGACAACTGACGCTTTCCTTGCCGGTTCTCATCGGCTGCCTTTCCACAGCGATCATCATTCGGATCACCAACTGGTTTCTACCTTCCGTGGCCATTGGTGTAATGGCGGGGTTATTTACGCGGTATTTTTTTATTTAGCTTGATTGGAAAAATAGCAGATTTTGTACTCGATCAGATTTCTCCACACCATCGCAGATTGATCACACGGCCCCGCGACTTAACGGCTAACACGTGGGTCCTTCCTTGTTTTCGCTGGAAAACCAGATCCGCATCAAGGTGTAACCAATTCTGAAGCCAGGGTATCCGACTGTGCTTTCCCTTCTTGGATAAACGCTTTTGCATTAAAACTTCCCGTTTCAATGACTTTGATCTATCCCTCCAACTGCAAAAATGTCATAAATAAAAATCATGTATCCGATGAGTAAGATTCATTTTACTAATCTTAAATGGTTTTGTAAGCTAGTTAACAACGGAAAAAAGGGTGTGAGCGACGTGAAAAAGATACCGGTTTATCATGTAGATGCTTTTACCGATGTGCCTTTTGGAGGAAATCCGGCAGGGGTGGTACCGGAAGCGGACGGGTTGACGGAGGAGGAAATGAAAAACATCGCCAGAGAGCTTAACCTGTCTGAAACAGCCTTTCTCTTTTCTACCAACCGAACCGGGATCGACTTTCGTGTTCGTTATTTTACACCAACGGACGAAATTGACTTTTGTGGTCACGCGACAGTTGGCCTTGCATGGGTGTTGGCAACGTACGGATGGCAGGAAAAAGCTGAGGGAATCGTTTTAGAAACCAATATCGGCACTGTTCCAGTGGAATTTTCAAAAGAAGCCCAATCACTAACCGCTGTCACCATGACTCAGGTTCCACCCAAAATCAGGGATGTGGAAACCGAACCGGAGGAAATCGCTCGGTTGACTGGAATTTCAGCCGAAGCTTTGGATCGGCGTTATCCGATAAAATTGGCCTATACGGGCAATTGGCATTTGCTTGTTCCGGTTAAGTCGCAACGGGAAATCGATACCGCCCGACCGCAGCTAGAGGAACTGGCAAAACTGAATCGGGCCCAACAAGCAAGCACAACCCATCTGTTTACGTTTGATACAGAAGAACGGGGGTATGATTTGTACACCCGTGACTTTGCCCCGGCGGTCGGTATCGCGGAAGACCCCGTTACCGGTGCGGCAAACGGAGCACTTGCCGGATACCTTCTGTTGCAAGGGATTCTCCCGCTCCATCAGGAGCATCGACTCAACATTGCCCAGGGTCATGCCATTGGCCGACCCGGCACCCTTGTCATAACAGTTGCTGCAGGATCGAAAGAAACAGAACCTGTCATTCAAGTGGGAGGATCAGCCGTGATCACCATCGCAGGGACCTTGCAGCTTCCCTGAAGGTGAACGGAGTAATCGCTAGAGGGAAAATATAGAATCAAGAATCTTTTCCACTTGAAAAGGTTGGCAGGCCTAATGCGGGGTATCCCCCAGGGGTTGTGCGCCAACACAACCCCCGGTCCTGTGGGATGTTCCCGGCAGAGGTCGGGGCTTCGCCCCAAATGCAGAGTAATCCGTCTACCGGTTGATGCCTGGGGGACGGATTACTTTTTTTCTCGATCACGAGCCGTACAACATTGATAACCCGATTGCCTAACCCGATAATCAACGCTGTGACTATGCTTATGATCCCTAGTACGACCATCGGTTCCATGGCCCCACCCCCTTATTGCCATGATCAAACCAGTTGGCATCTTCAGGGGCTTGGACTGTTGTCGTTTACATATTTCGTCGATATTGCCCACCCACTTCAAACAAAGCCTCCGTGATCTGGCCGAGGCTGGCGACGCGAACGGTGTTCATCAGTTCAGCGAAGATGTTGCCGTCGTTGCGGGCCACTTCTTTTAAGCGGGCGAGGGCGGCAGAAGCCTGCTCGCGGTGGCGCTTCTGAAAGGCGCGCAGGTTTTGAATCTGGGCATCCTTTTCTTCTGTGGAGGCACGGGTCAATTGATAATCCGGCTCTGCTTCGGTTTCCCCCTCCTTGAGGAAGGTATTCACCCCGATAATCGGAAGCTCCCCGGAGTGTTTTTTTGTTTCATAGTAGAGAGATTCCTCCTGGATTTTACCCCGTTGATACTGGGTTTCCATCGCTCCCAATACACCACCGCGATCGCTGATCCGTTCAAACTCTCTCAGTACCGTCTCCTCCACCAGATCCGTCAACTCCTCGATGATAAAAGACCCCTGAAGCGAGTTTTCGTTTTTGGCTAATCCCAATTCTTTCGTAATAATCAACTGAATCGCCATTGCCCGCCGGACCGACTCCTCGGTGGGGGTAGTGATCGCTTCATCGTAAGCGTTGGTGTGGAGGGAGTTACACTGATCATATAAGGCCATCAGCGCTTGTAGTGTCGTGCGGATATCGTTAAAGTTGACTTCCTGTGC
The DNA here is from genome assembly GCF_003046315.1 of Desmospora activa DSM 45169. Classification (NCBI taxonomy): domain Bacteria; kingdom Bacillati; phylum Bacillota; class Bacilli; order Caryophanales; family Thermoactinomycetaceae; genus Desmospora; species Desmospora activa. Next base: position 404,765 of record NZ_PZZP01000002.1, read on the forward strand.
GTGTAGACTGCGACCGGAGGTTTGGATGTGGTACTTTAACTTTTGGCTCCGTTCATCCGCTCCATACAACCGCTTCATTACCACCGCCCAAATCCGCCGGGCAACGCGACCGATCACGCTATATTCCGGATCAAGGCCATTGCTGAAAAAGAACGAGAGATTAGGAGCGAACCGGTTCACATCCATCCCACGGCTGCGGTAATACTCTACATAGGTGAAAGCATTGGCCAGGGTAAACGCCAGCTGGGAGATGGGGTTGGCTCCCGCTTCCGCGATATGGTAGCCGCTGATGGAGACGGAGTAGTAGTTACGCATGCGATGATCAATAAAATACTGCTGGATATCACCCATCATCTTCAATGCGAATTCCGTCGAAAAGATGCAGGTATTCTGCCCCTGGTCTTCCTTTAAGATATCCGCCTGCACCGTTCCCCGCACCATTGCCAATGCCTGGGCACGGATGTGTTCCTGTTCTTCTGCCGACGGCTCTCGCCCTTCCCTTTCCCGAAAGTAGTCCAGCTGTTGATCGATGGCGGTATTGAGGAACATCGCTAGAATGATAGGGGCAGGACCGTTAATCGTCATGGAGACGCTGGTATTGGGAGCACACAGATCAAAACCGGCATACAGCTTCTTCATATCATCCAAGGTGCAGATGCTAACACCGGATTCCCCTACTTTACCGTAGATATCCGGCCGTTCGTCGGGATCACGGCCATAGAGGGTCACACTGTCAAAAGCGGTGGAAAGGCGTTTGGCCGGCTCTCCTTCGGACAGATAATGAAAACGGCGGTTGGTCCGCTCCGGTGTCCCTTCACCGGCAAACATGCGCTTCGGGTCTTCATCTCCTCGTTTCAGTGGAAAGACACCAGCAGTAAAGGGAAAACGGCCGGGCACGTTTTCCGTCATCTGCCAGCGTAATATCTCGCCCCAATCCTGCCAACGTGGAAGGGCGATCTTGGGAATGCGACTGCCGGATAAGGAAGTGGTAAAAAGCGGATTGCGGATCTCTTTGTCCCGTACGCGAATCACTAGCTCATCTTGCTGATACATTTCCTTCAATTGCGGCCATTCCGTCAGTAGCGCTTTCGCTTCCGGATCCAACTTCGTCTCCAGTCGTTGTTCCAATTGGGCCAACGTCTCTGCGGCTTGATTTTCCCCACCCGCTTCCGATTGCAATAAGCGGCGCGTTTCCTTTACTTGCTGCCACCGACGGGCATACTCCGATTGTTGATCAACATGGTGATGGTATTGGCGCAGGGTGTTGGCGATCTCCCGCAGATAGTGCGTCCGCTCTGGCGGAATGATATGCCGTACCTTCAGTGTTTCCCCGGAATCTTGCCAGCGGGATTCCCACTGGACGCCGCTTTTTTTTCGTAAGCCCTGAATCAAGGCTTGGTAAAATCGATCGGTGCCCGCATCGTTAAAACGGCTGGCCATGGTGCCGTACACCGAGATTTCCTGATCGGACACTTCAAACAGCTGATGATTGCGGCGGTATTGTTTGCGCACATCACGTAAGGCATCTTCTGATCCTTTGCGATCAAATTTATTAATGGCCACCAAATCGGCGTAATCCAACATCTCGATCTTTTCCAGTTGGGAGGGGGCACCAAACTCCGCCGTCATCACATAGACGGCAAAGTCGCTCACTTCCACCACATCGGCATCCCCCTGCCCAATACCGCTGGTCTCTACCAAAATCAGATCAAACCCGGCCCGCTTTAAAATTCCGATTGCTTCCCGGGTAGCGCCGGAAAGTTCAGATCGATTTTTACGCGTGGCCAAACTGCGCATATACACCCGTGGATGATGAACCGCATTCATGCGAATACGATCGCCCAGCAGCGCTCCTCCCGTTTTTTGTTTGGAAGGGTCAATCGAGAGAACCGCCACCCGTTTTTGCGGGAAATCCTCTAAAAAGCGGCGCACCAGCTCATCAGTCAGAGAGCTTTTTCCCGCCCCTCCCGTTCCCGTCAAACCGACCACCGGCACTTCATGGAGCGGTGGTGTTTCCACTGTCGCCGCTTGCGCCTTTTCCGACAGAACATTCTGCTCCGCCAATGTAATCAAACGAGCAATCGCCTGTCTCTCTCCCCGTCCCACTGCTTCCCATTCATCCGTCAATTGTGTCACAGTCGGAAAATCACACGCTTGCACCATATGATTGATCATACCCTGTAGCCCCATCGTGCGCCCATCTTCAGGGGAAAAGACTTTGGCGACCCCGTATTGTTCCAGCCATTCAATTTCCCGGGAAACGATGACACCGCCCCCACCGGCAAACACGTTGATATGGGAGGCTCCTTCCGCTTTGAGGCGATCAATCATATATTGAAAAAATTCCACGTGTCCGCCCTGGTAGGAAGAGACGGCGATTCCCTGAACATCTTCCTGAATGGCCGCTTCTACAATCAGATCGACAGAGCGATCATGACCAAGATGAATCACTTCTACACCGCTGGCTTGCAACAATCTCCGAAACAGGTTAATCGACGCATCATGCCCATCAAACAGACCAGCTGCCGTCACGAAGCGAACCGGATACTGAGGCCGATAACTCTCCACCACCCATCCCTCCTCTAGTTGGTACATTCACGCAACAACCACGCCATTTGCTGGCGGGTATATTCCTCCAATGTGTAATGTTCCGCCAATGCCCAACGGCGAAAGGTCCACATCTCTCCCAGTACCATGATATTATGAGCCATCAAAGAGACGGAGGAAGGATCCAGACGCAATGTGTTGTCTTGGATTCCCCGCTGCAATATCTCCTCAAACAGTGCGGTGACCTCTTTTTCCCGTTGTAAAATCACACTGCGCGCCTTTTTTGGCAGTGATTTGGTCTCTTGATAAATCAGCAGCACCCAATCTGACAGTTCCCCCATCACCTTAAAATGCTGGGCCATCGCCCGGTTCAAACTTTCCCGTCCCGTCTCTGTCACGGATAAGGCTTCTTTTAGGCGGGTTTCCAACTCGGAATGGATATGGTCGCACACCAGATACAACACATCTTCCTTGGACTGGATATATTCATACATCGTGCCGATACTAAGGCCGCACTCACGCGCAATTTCCCGGGTCGTAGTCTTATGAAACCCTTTGCGCATAAACAGCTTCTGAGCCCCACGAATAATCTGCGCCCGTCGCTCTTCCACCAGTTTCCGGTTTTTCACCATTGAAGGAATACGATTGGAGTCCCGTGTCATTCCCTATCCCCCCCTTTCCCGGCAGCCAGATGAGCCATCCATTTTCGTGCCACTTGTTGCGGCGTCCATTCCCGCTGTTGTAGTCGGTCCAGATCAGTTTTTATCGCGGAATCCTCCAACCTTCCCTGCAAACGGCGGCGTAGCTCCTCTTCCACCATCGCTTCCACTTCGCGGCGAAGGTGAGCGCGCTGACGTCGTTCCCCCTCCCCGCTCTCCATCAAATAGCGACGATGGCGCTTTAGTTGCCGCCACATTTCATCCGTCCCCATCTCATCTTTTACGGAGGTTTTTACAATCGGCGGACGCCACGGACGATGACTTCCGCTCAGATCCAACAACTCCTCGATATCCTTCACCAGCCGCTCCGTCCCCGGCTGCTCTGCTTTATTGACGATAAACAGGTCCGCTGCTTCCATGATCCCCGCCTTAAACACCTGCACCGCATCGCCGCTGCCAGGGGGCAGCACCAAGGCCACCGTGTCCACCAAATGCATGATATCGATCTCCGACTGCCCCACACCCACGGTTTCCACAAAGATCACATCGATCCCGGCGGCATCCAGCACAACTGCCGCTTCCCGTGTAGCAACGGCCAAACCACCCAGGTGGCCGCGGCTACCCATGCTGCGAATAAACACCCCGTCATCCAAGGCATGACGGGTCATACGCACCCGATCCCCCAACAAGGCACCGCCGGTGAAAGGGCTGCTGGGATCAACCGCAACCACGCCGACAGTTTTGCCCTCCCGCCGGATCGCATCGATCAGCCGGTCAACCAAGGAACTCTTTCCTGCTCCCGGCGCCCCTGTCACCCCGATGAGAGCAGCCGAACCGGTATAGGGATAAAGGGATTGTAGTAACGCTTCCCGGCGTGGGTCCCGATTTTCAATGAAGCTGATGCCGCGAGCGATGGCCCGTTTTTGTCCTTGGCGGATGCGCTCAGCCCAAGCTGATATCTCCATGGGATCCACCCCGCTTACGAATATTGATGCAACCTCGTTTGTTTCCCTACCTCTACTACTTGGCGCAGAAAGGCTTCGCTTTCAAAAGTCCTCTCCATCATTCGACTAGCGACAAGCCTAAACTTTGTTGAACGTGAGAGAGGGATTTTGAGTCTGCCTGTCTCTGATGTCGCTTCTTGTACCCCACCGGTACCAAAACTACTCACTTTTTCACCGCGACGGGGATTCCCGACTCCTTTAAGAGGTAATTGGCGATTACAATGCGCTGTATCTCATTGGTTCCTTCATAAATCTGGGTGATCTTGGCGTCGCGCATCATCCGCTCTACCGGATATTCGCGGGTATAGCCGTATCCCCCGAATATCTGTACCGCCTCTGTCGTCACCTGCATCGCGATATCACCGGCATACAGCTTTGCCATTGCAGACGCCTTGCCGTATGGCAACCCTTCACTCTCCAGCCAAGCCGCCTGATACGTCAACAGACGGGCCGCTTCAATCTGGGTAGCCATATCCGCCAATTTAAACTGAATCGCCTGCAATTGTGCAATTGGCTTACCAAACTGCTTCCGCTCCTTGGCATAATCCAAAGCGGCATCCAATGCCCCCTGGGCAATGCCGACAGCCTGAGCGGCAATGCCGTTTCTGCCCCCGTCCAGTGTCATCATCGCAATCTTAAACCCTTGCCCTTCGTCTCCCAACCGGTTTTCCACCGGAATGCGGCAATCGTCAAAAATGATCTCCGTCGTCGGTGAGGAGCGGATGCCTAGCTTTTTCTCCTTTTTCCCGATGGAAAAGCCAGGGGTATCCTTCTCCACGATAAAGGCAGTAATACCGTGATGCTTCTCCTCGGGAGCGGTAACGGCAAAGACGAGATAGATCTCGGCGTCCCCTCCATTGGTGATAAAAATTTTGTTGCCGTTGAGAATATAGTGATTTCCGTCCCGCACCGCCGTCGTCTTCATCCCGGCAGCATCAGAACCGGAGCCGGGCTCCGTCAAACCATAGGCGCCCAATTTGACGCCTTCGGCCAGCGGATTTAAAAAGCGCTCTTTTTGTTCCGGCGTGCCAAATTTATGCAAGGGCCAACTAGCCAGGGAAATGTGGGCCGACAGGGTAACGCCGGTGGAGGCACATACTCGCGACAACTCCTCCACCGCGATCACATAACTGAGATAATCGAAGCCGACACCCCCTTCCTCCTCCGGCCACGGGATTCCGGTCAACCCCAATTGCCCCATCTGATCAAAGATGGAACGGTCAAACCGCTCCTCTTCATCCCGTTGTGCCGCGGTGGGAGCAACCTCATTCCGCGCAAACTCCCGCACCATTTTCCGCATCATCCGATGCTCTTCACTCAACTGAAATTGCATGGCGTTCACTTCCTTCTCTAAGGCATGTCAGACCAACTGGCTGGGATGGTGGAGTAACTAATCCCTTGGTCTGCGTCCCTCCACCCCGTTCTTGCCTGTACTCGAATGTCGGTCTCGCTTTGCACTTCACAGCACAAGTCTCGCCTTACTCGCTTCGCTCCTAGGTCTCGCTTTGCACACAGGGGCGTACAGAAGGAAACCCATCCCTCCCTACGATCCCTGCAACAATTCCTTCGCGATCACAATGCGCTGTATTTCGTTAGTTCCCTCATATATCTGGGTGATCTTAGCATCGCGAAAGAAGCGCTCCACCGGATAGTCGCGGGTGTACCCATAACCGCCAAACACCTGGATCGCTTCTGTCGTTACACGTACAGCGGTATCGGAGGCAAATAGTTTAGCCATGGCTGCTTCCCGTTTGCAGTCGCACCCCTGCTGATACAATTCTGCCGCTCGATAGATTAGCAGGTGGGCCGCTTCGACGGCGGTGGCCATATCGGCCAATTTAAACTGAATCGCTTGCTGTGCGGCCAACGGTTGGCCAAATTGGTACCGCTCCCCTGCATAGGATTGAGCTGCCTCCAGTGCAGCGATCGCAATACCCACCGCTTGCGCGGCAATGCCGATGCGGCCCCCGGCCAGGTTGGATAAGGCGATCGCAATCCCTTCCCCTTCCTCTCCCAGTCGGTTTTCCATCGGCACTTCCACTTGTTCAAAGATGACTTCACAAGTGTTAGAGCCATGGAGACCCATCTTCTTCTCTTTTTTGCCAATGGAAAATCCGGGGGTCCCTTTCTCAACAATAAAGGCGGTAATTCCTTTGCTGCCCTTGTCTGGATCGGTTACAGCAAACGTGACATAAATATCCGCTTCACCGGCATTAGTGATAAACATTTTACTTCCATTCAGGATATAACAGTCCCCATGTTTACTGGCGCGGGTACGGATGTTACTTGTATCGGAACCCGCATGGGCCTCTGTCAAAGCGAAAGCGCCCAAATATTCCCCCGTCGCCAGCTTGGAGACATATTTTTGCTTTTGTTCTGGGGTGCCGTGGTGCAAAATCGGAAGGGTCGCCACAGAGGTGTGAACCGCCAAAATTACACCCACAGTGGCGCTCACCTGGGATAATTCCTCCAAGGCCAAAATGTAGGAAGTATAATCAAAACCAGCCCCGCCCCATTTCTCCGGCACGGGAATCCCCATCAACCCCAACTCCCCCATCTTGGCCACCAATTCCCGGGGAAAGCGGTCCGTTTCATCCATCTCCTGTACCAGCGGAAGAATCTCCTTTCGGGCAAACTCCCGCACCGTTTTACGCATCATGTCCTGTTCTTGGTTGAACCGCAAATTCATGTTGTAATCCCTCCCTCGCAGCTGTTTGCGCTTCAGTGTGTAGAAATTGGGGTACTGAGCGGGCAAGCAGATAGACTCCATCTTTAGCAACCAGCTTACTCGTAGGTATAAAAACCCCGACCCGTTTTCCGTCCCAGCCAGCCTGCTTTTACATATTTGCGCAACAAGGGGCAGGGGCGGTATTTGGAATCCCCAAATCCTTCATGCAACGTCTCCATGATAAAGAGACAAGTATCCAACCCAATAAAGTCCGCCAAGGTAAGGGGGCCCATCGGGTGATTCATGCCCAGCTTCATCACTTCATCAATCGCTTCCTTGTCGGCGACCCCCTCATATAAAGCGTAGATCGCCTCATTGATCATGGGCATCAGAATGCGGTTGGAGATAAAACCGGGAAAATCATTCACCTCTACCGGGGTTTTGCCCAAATCCCGCGCCAGTGCCTCCACCGCCTGAAACACCGCTTCCGAGGTAGCTAGCCCCCGAATCACTTCTACCAGTTTCATCACCGGAACCGGATTCATAAAATGCATCCCAATCACATGCTCTGGCCGTTTGGTGACAGCAGCGATCTCGGTGATCGGCAGCGAAGAGGTGTTACTGGCCAAAATCGCATGAGCAGGGCAGATCGCATCCAGTCGACGGAAAAGATCCGTTTTAACCGCTAGATTCTCCACAACCGCCTCCACCACGATATCCGCCTGTCCCGCCGCCTTTTCCAGATCTACCTCCCCTTGTAGTCGCTCCAAAACCGCTGCCCACTCTCGCTCTTCCATGCGGCCTTTTTCCACCTGGCGGGCTAGGTTATTGGCGATCACAGCGATTCCCTGTTCAACCTGCTTTTCCGACAAATCGTGCAACCGCACGCTTAATCCCGCCTGAGCCGCCACTTGCGCAATGCCCGCTCCCATCTGACCGGCACCGATCACCGTCATCTGTTGAATGCTCATCATACGCTCCCTCCTTCAAAATGCTCAATCCACCCGCACCAACACCGCATCTCCTTGAGCCGCTCCGCTACAGATGGCGGCGACGCCTAAGCCACCACCGCGACGGCGCAACTCCTGAATCAAGGTCAGCAAGATGCGGGATCCGCTTGCACCAATGGGGTGGCCAAAAGCGATCGCTCCGCCGTTGACGTTTACTTTTTCCTCATCCCACCCGAGGATGTTTCCGTTAGCCAGGGCAACGGCGGCAAACGCTTCATTCACTTCAAATAAGTCGATTTGGGATAATTCCAACCCATGACGCTGCAATAATTTTTTCACTGCATACGCCGGAGTAATGGGAAAATAGCGTGCCTCCATCGCCACCGCCGTATGTCCAACGATGCGGGCTATCGGCTCTACACCCAATTCCTGTGCCTTGTTCACAGAAGCGAGTACCAACGCACTGGCGCCATCATTGACACCCGGTGCATTCCCTGCGGTAATGGTGCCATCCTGGACGAAAACCGGCTTTAACCCCTGCAACTTCTCATAAGCGGTATCCTTGCGCGGCGCCTCATCAACTTCTACTACTGTTTCTTTTTTGCGCATTTTTACCGTCACTGGTACAACCTCTTCCGCTATCCTGCCCGCTTCGATCGCTGTAATAGCTCGCTCATGGCTACGCAACGCCCACCGATCCTGCGCTTCCCGGGAGACACCGTATTCCGCAGCCACATTGCTGCCGTGCACCACCATATGCACCCCATCAAAGGCACACCACAACCCGTCGTGAATCATCAAATCCACCATTTTCCCGTCACCCATCCGCTGTCCCCAGCGGCCGCCGGGCAAAATGTAGGGAGCATTGGACATGCTCTCCATCCCTCCGGCTACAATCACTTCACCATCATGTGCACGAATGATCTGGTCCGCCAAAGTGGCGCTGCGCAAGCCGGAGGCACATACCTTGTTGATCGTCTCCGCTCCTACTTCCCAGGAAAGACCCGCTCGCCGTGCCGCCTGCCGTGCCGGTACCTGACCCGCTCCTCCTTGCAGCACCATCCCCATCACGACATGCTCCACTTGATCGGCAGGCACACCTGCTTTCTCCAAGGCTCCACGAATGGCGATTCCGCCTAACTCTACTGCCGGCACATCCTTTAACGTCCCTCCAAATTTGGCAAAAGGGGTGCGAGCCCCTCCCAAAACCACCGTCTCCGTCATTACATGCACCTCCGCATAATTGGGATTCCAACTGAGCGCTCGTTCGGTTTTATCCCAAATGAAAACGCCTTCAACATTTAGATTACTTCGTTTTTTGTCAGTTGACAATCGTTTTTGCAAAAAGGAGTGCGACGATCGTCTGAGGCAAATCCCCGACCAATGACCGGGGAAAATAGATACCCTCCCCACTACAATAAAGGTGAGGTTAAGTGATGCAGCTTCTTAAACAGGTTCAATCTAAAAACGTCAGCTTAGGTCTGGTTATCAAAATGATGGAAGGGATATTTGCGGCGGAACAGACGAATATCCTCTTCCGACCGCTCTACCAATGTATGATCAACTTTGGCTGATGGAAGATTAGCTTTAAAGCTACAAACTTACTAAGAAGGGGTGAGTTTCATGCAGCTAGTTGAACAACACCTAGTCGTGTCCGACCTTAAGAGATCAACTGATTTTTATGAAAAAAAACTGGGATTTACATTGGGTTATGATACGGGGAACAACATTCTATTTTACTGGTTGGACCCTGAGCACCAGTCGATGTTGGGGTTGTGGCAACAAGGAAGTGCAGGTAATGGTCCTGATTCTAGTGGGCCGGATACCAGCCAGATCATACGCCAACACCTGGCGTTTCAACTTCCTCTGCCACAATTTCATGAGACTGTACAGCGGTTAAAAGAAGATGGTTTGCAAATAACCGATTTCTTCGGCAACGAGACAGAGGAAGGTTCGGTCCACCCCTGGATGCCCATCGTTTCCGTCTATTTTCCCGATCCCGACGGCCATGTGTTAGAGCTGTTATCCTTCCTTCCAGAGCAACCACGCCCCGATTGGCCAGCCATGAGTTATTCCGAGTGGCAACAGCGGATAGCGGACAAGGGATGATTGCGTCCGCATGCACGAGGCTGCTGTGAAGAAGATGGCTCCCTTATCAATGACAGCTACAGTTGCTTCATAACATCGGTCTCCTCCAGGTCATCGACACAAAAGAGCGGCTCTCTCCCTATATCAAGGGGAGAGAGCCGCTTATATACGTCAGTTAAATTCTTTACAAGCGGGAAACACCCTAGTTTTAGCGATGGGGCTGAAAGCGAGCATCAAATAAAATGCGAAAACCAAACTGTCATTCCAGCCTAAGACATAGCAACGAGACTCTGCTTGAACCGCGGTTCCGATGGAATTCACTTAGTCAAGCGATGCCACCGGAAATGAACCAATAAACTCCTGCGTACGTAGAGGAGTGGTCAAACCAGCTCAAACTGCTTGGAATACAGCTGTGCATACGCCCCACCCCGTGCAAGTAACGCATCATGGGTACCTTGTTCCACAATACCGTCTTTCGTCAGTACGATGATTCGCCCCGCATTGCGGATCGTAGACAAGCGGTGAGCAATCACAAGGGTGGTCCGTCCTTTCGCCAAGGATTCCAGTGATTCCTTGATGATGCTTTCACTCTCGTTGTCAAGTGCACTGGTCGCCTCATCCAAAATAAGAACCGGCGGATTTTTTAAAAATACGCGCGCGATACTGAGTCGCTGCTTTTGACCCCCAGACAGTTTTACCCCTCGTTGGCCGATCTCGGAGTGATAGCCCTGTGGCAAGCTCATAATAAAGTCATGGGCATTGGCATGGATCGCCGCCGCGACAATTTCTTCGTCGCTTGCCGTCGGATTTCCGTAGCGAATATTTTCCATCACCGTTCCGGCGAATAGATACACATCTTGCTGTACCGTACCGATGTGATTCCGCAAGGATGCAAGGTCGATATCACGAACGTCGATCCCGTCAAAGCGCACTTCCCCATCCGTTACATCATAGAAGCGGGGAATGAGCGAGCATAACGTCGTTTTTCCCGCACCCGACGGACCGACGAGCGCAACATACTCGCCCGACTGTACATGAAGCGAGATGTTGGTCAACACAGGGGGCAAATGATCTTCGTAACGGAAGGAAACGCCCTTCAACTCGATTTCACCGCGTACTTCAGATAGAGTCACGGCATTGGGTTTGTTTTTAATGGACGGTTTTCGATTCATCATTTCCATAAAGCGCTGAAAGCCGGTGATCCCTTCTTGCAGCTGTGTACTCATATGCGTCAATCGTTGAATCGGCTCAATCATAAAGTTGATATACAGCATAAACGTGATCAAGTCCGCTAAATCCAACGTGTTGTTGACGATATGGGCACTGCCGAAGATGATTACTGTAACCGTAATCAGTTGGATAAACGTTTCCACACCATTGTAGAAATACGCTTCTGCCTGATACGTCTTTTTGCGGCTATCGAGAAAGCGCTGATTGGCGCGTTGAAATTTTTCGATTTCGATACGCTCATTGGCAAATGATTTGACGACGCGGATCCCTGCTAGGCTGTCTTCTACCTGGGCGTTGACATCCCCGATGCGCTCTTTGTTTCTTCTGAATGCCCAGTTCAAACGCTTATTGAAATACAGCGCAAAGGCACCTAAGAACGGCAAAAAGCAGAATACGGCAATCGTCAACGGTGCGTTAATATAGAAGAGTATCACAAACGCTCCGATAAAGCGGACCAGATATTTGATATAATCTTCCGGACCATGATGGTACAACTCTGACAGCAGCAACAAATCGTTGGTAATGCGTGACATGAGCTGACCGGTTTTTGCTTGATCATAAAAGCTGAAAGACAGCGTCTGTATGTGGGTAAACAACTCGTGCCGCAGATCACTTTCCATACGGGCCCCAATTTCATGCCCTTTGTAGTCAACAAAATAGTTGCCGATATTTTGGATGGCGACTAAAACAAGCATCAGCCCACCGACCCAATACACTTCACTTAGCGCAGTGGACAAGTCCCCTTCCAAAACATCCTTGGTTATATACCGAACGAGTAACGGAAACACCAGTGTCACCGCAGACGTGATCATCGCACACGCCAATACGGAAAGAAACAAACCCAAATACGGCTTATAATAAGAAAGAAATTTTTTTATTGGAAAGCTCATGATAGACCCCTTTATTGTGTTGTTCAAAAAAACACATATAAGGGGTACACCGTTACCATTTCATGCCCTATCCAGCCTGGACGGTATTTAGGGAGGGATGGATTTCCTTCTGTGCAACTCCGACCATGCAAAGCGAGACCTGGGAAGCGAAGCGACCAAGGCGAGACTTGTGCTTTGGAGTGCAAAGCGAGACCTGGGAAGCGAGCGACCAAGGCGAGACTTGTGCTTTGGAGTGCATGGAGCGAAGGTGAAAATTTACTCCCCACCGACAAACACTAACAGGGCATCAGGAAGGCATTCCACCCTTATATGTTTGGACGGTCTGGTTTGTCATGTTTTCCATGGAAATTGCCTCCTCATTCGTTTAATACTTTCATTATAAACGGTTTTATCTAGATGTGAACAAAATGTTTGTGTAAGTGATTTCATTTTGGTTGACAGCCTGTATTGCGCAAAGATTGCTCCCTCTTGTTTTAACATATTGACACACTTTCATCTTCGAAATAGCATAAAATTATTCCTACAGGAAGGGGGACATGAATGGCTGTATATAGTCAACAAAACCTTACTCGGTTTTTCCACAAGGTAAGAAAGCCGACAAATGCTAGCGTCTTGATTATCGCCCTTTATTTTGCAAGTAAGCTTGAACCACAACTATCCGCGATGTTAAATAACCTTGTCAGCGACTTTGCAGATTCCTTCTCCACCATACTGTATCTCCTTTTGCTTCTCTTTACCGGATATGGAATCTTGGGCTACATATTAACGCTTATCTGTACGGTTGCTTGGATTATCAGTGAAGTCTTTTCCAAATTTAACGTTCACAACTATATCCCCGGTTATTTGTGGTTTACCAAATCGATCGGACGAACATTCGTCGGCTTTTTTTGGATGTGGTATATACTCGCCCTCCTATACTTTTTCGGCTTTGAGGAGATCGTGCTGGAATGGATCACCACCATCGGCCTTCCTCTTACCCATCAACTTACCACCATATTTCAATTCAACGTCTTTTTTATTGGCATCCCCTCGATGTTGGTTCTTGGGACTTCAATCGTTCTAATCCCTTATAACTTGCTTCAAAGTAGCAAAAAAGAGAAACCGACAAGAGTTAAAATTGAAGGCACAACTCATGTCAATATCGATGGATCCAGCGAAGGTAAAGCAGCTAAATAAGAAGTTATATTTGCATTTCAACAAAAATTTATGTACAATGGCTACATCCAACGAGAGGAGGCTGTGAAGAGTGGTAATAAATGTTTTCGCATATGAACCAATCATGAACTTCATAGCGAAAACATACCGGAACTCTTCTTAAAATCGCCCTCTCTTGATATGGTACAACACAAATGGAGTGAGCAAAGGCACCGGTATGTCCGGCGCCTTTTTTACATGGTACAAGTCCGATCCTTTCGGCTTGTTTCATGTGAGCGACGCCGGTGATCCGGCGTCTTTTTATGTGGAAAAAATCGATTTCTCATGGAGTCTGCCGGATCATCGCTGTCTGATGGCCCATACTCCGAGGAGGAATTGAGATGGAACCAAAATTTGATCAGCTAAAAACATTTATCGTTGAGAAGGGATGGTCACCCTACCGCTTCAAGCAAATCCTACAAGCGGTATTCAAGGAAAGGATCGATCGATTTGAGCGAATGAAGGCGCTCCCACTCTCCTTGCGCAAGCAGTTGCAACAAGCCTTCGGTGAATCGATATTGAGTCTAAAGCCGGTCACCCGCCTCTCATCCGCTCAAGCGGACAAGGTGCTGTTTGAACTGCCTGACCACAATAAAATCGAAACCGTGCGCATGATCTATCGCGCCGGTTGGGAGTCGTATTGTATTTCCTCTCAGTGCGGCTGCGGATTTGGTTGCAAATTTTGCGCCACTGGAACGATCGGGATGAAGCGAAATTTAAGCGCAGATGAGATCACCGATCAAATCTTGTATTTTTATTTGCACAAGCATCCCATCGACAGCATTTCCTTTATGGGAATGGGTGAGGCGCTTGCCAACCCGCAAACCTTTGTCGCCTTAAAAACGCTGACCGACCCGCAGCTGTTTAACCTGAGCCCGCGCCGGATTACGGTTTCCACGATTGGGATTATCCCTCAGATGCGCCGCTTGTCACAGGAGTTTCCACAGGTAAATATCACTTTTTCCCTCCACTCTCCCTTTGACGAGCAACGGAGCGAATTGATGCCGATTAATCGTAAGTACCCGCTACAGCAAGCATTGGCGCTGCTGGATGAACACATTCAAAAACATCGGCGCAAAGTTTACATCGCCTATGTGATGCTTCCTGGTGTCAACGACACCCCTGATCACGCCGAGGCGCTGATTTCACTGCTGCAGGGGCGCGGCTCTTGGGATTATCTGTATCAAGTCAACCTGATCCGCTACAATCCCGCTGTCGGAACCCCGGAAGCATACAATCGCCCGCAAAAACGAGAGCTAGACTCCTTTTACGAGCGATTGAAGGAAGCAGGCCTCAACGTCACCGTCAGACAATCCTTCGGAGTGGACATCGACGCGGCCTGTGGTCAACTGTACGGGCAGTACTATATTCGTGGAAAGCCGAAAGAGGTGGAGGAAAAATAGAGTGTTTCAATTGGCTGCGTAATTGAATGATGAAGTCAAAAATCCCCCTTTCTATTGATAGATCGGGGGATTTTAAAACAGACCTGATGTTAGGAACTGTACGTTAATTCGATACCCTTCAAAAAAGGTAGCTACGATAAACCTTCATCCACAATCCGGGGACACAATCCCCTATCTTTTGTAATTACTGAAATTATTACAGTACAGGATGTACAGAATGGGGAAAAAAGAAATGGTGACTAAGAAAATGGCTCTAAAAGGGTACAGAAAGGCAGGAAGGATGGGAAATAGCCTCGGATTAGGCATCCCTAAAGGGATTGTAGATAAGTTAGGGGTAAAATCAGGTGATGAGTATGAAATAACTGCCGATCCCAAAACAGGGGTTATTACTTCCAGGCCAATCCAAAGGTTAGGGGTTGACCCTCAGTTGTTAAGGGACTTGGATGAGCTGATTGACGAGTATGGTGAAGCCCTGGAGAAATTGAAGGACAAATGATCAAATACCTAACACTTAACGAGATACTTGCCGCCCACATCAAAGTCATGGAAGAGTTTGATGACATAGACCAGGCTGGGGTGTATCCTGAAAGGTTAAAATCAGCTATTTTAAGGCCCCAGGCAGAGTATTTGGGACAAGAACTCTTCCCCACCATATGGGATAAGGCTGGGGCACTTACCCAGTCCATTATTCAAGATCATGTTTTTAACAACGGGAACAAGAGAACCGCTTTTGCCTGCCTATGGCTATTCCTCAAAAGAAATGGTTATCCGTTGAAGATGTCTAACAATGATGTGGTGGATATGATGGTTGCCTTTACAACTGAGGATCGGTTTAAGGGTGATAATGGAGCAAAAGAGATAGGTAAATTCATTGAGGATATAGTGAAATCGTCTTTCTAGGGGACCCTCCCACTCTCCTTCCCATGCTCGAATAAAATAAAAAGCCATCCTCCTCATAATGGAGAACGGCAGGCGGCTTCTCTAAAAAGTTATTCCTCGGTTCGGTCAAACAGCCGTCTATTTTCTTCCGTGTCCCGTAAGTCCTCCGCGCGAATACTCCGCAAGGATTCCGCGTCATTGACCAAACGGCCCTGTTTGTCGTTTCTTTTCTTGTCGTTATGTTGATGTTCCATATGGTTTCCTCCCAACACAATCTTTCGTTGTCAGCATATCCGATCACAGGGATTTTCAATCGTGCCCAAGTGATTTCGGCTCTGCCTCACCCCTTTAATCGCTATGCCCTACCCGAAAGAGAGATGGGAATACCTAGCCGTTTGAAATAAATTGTACGAAAAAGGACTGGAGAGTGATTGTTTTCTCCAGTCCTTTTACTCTTAGTAATCATATCCTCACTGTTTAAAGCTCCCGCCGAACAAAGTCCATTCGTTTTAACCAATCACTTTATCCGGCTAGTAGCAACCATCAAGCCTTTTTGCTTTTCCGTTTTTTCATCAATACCTCATATACCAACGGCACAATGATCAGTGTCAGCAGAGTAGAGCTGGTTAGTCCCCCGATCACGGTGACACCTAAGCCCTTGGAGATTAAGCCGCCGCCTTCCAAGCCGAAGGCTAGGGGCAGAAGGGCGCCAATGGTGGCGATCGCCGTCATCAGAATCGGACGCAAGCGCGTACCTGCCGCCTCCAGCAAGGCATCCCGGGTGGAGAGCCCTTCATTTTCCATGTGAATCACCCGGTCGATCAGCACAATCGCATTGGTGACGACAATCCCGATCAGCATCAAGGCGCCGATCATAGCGGAGATGCTAATCGTTTCCCCGGCGATCCAGAGAGCCGCCAAAGCGCCGATCACGGTGAAGGGAAGCGAGAACAGGATGGCAAAAGGCGCACGGCCGCCACCGAAGGTGATCACCAACACCAGATAGACGATGGCGATTGCCGCCAACATCGCCAGCCCCAGCTGGGTGAAGCCTTCCGTAATCTGCTCGCTCACCCCGCCAAACTCCACGGTTACCCCAGCGGGAAGATCCAAGTTGTCCACTTCTTGTTGCAGCGCACGAGTCGCGCTGGACACATCGTCTCCTTTGATATCCATGGTGACCGAAGCGCTCAGCTTACCGTCCCGCCGTGTTACCGTATCAGGGGACTCGCCTTCTTCCACCTTCACCAATTGGTCCAAGGCCACTTGCTGTCCCATGGGGGTGCTGATTTTCTTTTTCTCTAAATCCGCTTTGTCTTGATAGGAGATTTGATCCGTTTCCAGATAGACCATCACATCTTTGCCGTCCTGTTTGATCGTCGTCAGGACGGGGCGTTCCCCTATCCGCCCCAATTCGCCCATCAACTGAGCCGGTGTCAGTCCATGCTGGGCCAATGCTTCTCTGTCGGGAACCAGCGTATACTGTTCATACGCTTCCGCGAGGCTGGAATCAACATTGTCCACTTCACCGGTCTTTTCCGCCGCCTTCATCACATCATCAACCACGGGACGGATCTGATCGAGATCGTTTCCGTACACATGCAGTTCCAGTTGGTTGCTACCAGCGGAAGCCCCCATATCAAGGGAGCCCCAGGTACCCGGGTCCTCCCGTTTTTCCAGTTCTTTTATCACCTGGTCGCTCTCTTGTGAAAATCCTTCATAATCTTCATCGTAGCGAACAAAGAAGAGGGCTTGGTCACTTCCGCCGAAGTTCATCGGATTTCCTCCGCCAATGGTCGTTTGCACCATCTCGACCCCATCGCGCTTTTGCAGGAAATTGTTGGCATCTTCGGCGATGTTGATAATATTTTCTTCTGTTTGCCCCGGCGCCGGATCAAAGGTGACATACATCACTTTTTCTTCATCACCCGGCAGGAAACTGACCCCGATCAAAGGTACCAGGAACAGGCTGCCCACCAGCAGAATCAGTGCTACACCGGCGGAGATCCATTTATGGTTAAGGGAGGCATTCAGCAGGCGACGATACCCTCTCGCCAGCCGCCCGGTCTCTTCTTTCTCGCTTTCGGATAGATTCACTTGCTCCAACCCTTTACGAAAGAGGGAGTGGGTCATCACCGGCACCACTGTGACCGCCACTACCAGGGAGGCGAGCAATGCAAACGCAACGGTGAGGGCAAAGGGTAAAAACAGTTCTCCTACCGGCCCTTTCACCAACCCCAGGGGAACAAAGACGGCCACGGTCACCAAAGTGGAAGACAGGATCGGAACAAACATCTCCCGTGTCGCCGCCAGCACCAGTTCCTTTCCGCGCAGCGCCTCGCCTTTGGTCTTCATCCGGCGGTAGATGTTTTCTATGACGACGATGGAGTCATCCACCACCCGCCCGATCGCCACTGTCATGGCGCCCAGTGTCATCACGTTTAAGGTGATATCCATCTGTTTTAATGCCAACAACGCCATCACCAGCGAGAGCGGAATGGAGACCACCGCAATCAGTGTGGTGCGGAAATTACGCAGGAACAATAGAATCACCAGGAAGGCAAACAGCGATCCAATCAACGCCTTGTTCAGCATAGTGTCTACCGAATCCTCGATCGGTTTACCCTGATCAAATGCGGTAAACACATTTAGGCCGTCAATCTCCCCTTTCAGTTTGTCCAGCTCCTGGTTGATACCGTTAACCACTTCCACCGTATTGGCATCAGGGGCTTTGACCACTTGCACCCCGATCGACTCCTTGCCGTTGGTGAGGTTAATCGACTCCGCTTGCTGTACTTCCTCAATATCCGCAATCTGCTTCAGTTTCACTGTGGGGATACCCGCTTGCGCGGCCATCGCTGCATCAGCGGGGGCTCCCTGCATTGCAGATCCCGCGGTGGGCGCTCCCTGTTCGGGAGAAGCTCCTCCCGATCCCGGTGCCCCTTGCATCGGAGCAGACCCCGTCGCTCCCGCACCTTGACCGACAGCGGGAATCTCCAGTTCTTTTAACTCTTTCAGGGAATGAATCTCCCCATTGATTTCCATCAACTTCTCAGAATCACCAAAGGTATATAGTCCCAAGGGATAATTACCGGCAGAAGCCCGGATGAGATCATTAACTGTATTTTCATCCAATCCGTATTTCTTCAATTGATCCGGTTTGTACTTCAGTTGACCCTCTACTACTTGCTGACCGGCAACATCGACGGAAGCGACCCCGTCCACCCCTTCCAAGGCGGGTACCACTTCATTTTCCACTTTCTCCGTCAACGCTTGTGGAGAGAGTTGGTCGCTCGTCATACTGAAAGCGAGAATCGGAAATTCATTGAGACTGAGACGGGACGTTTCCGGATCGTGTACCCCTTCCGGCAGATTCAGCTTCGCCAACGTCTCTTTTAATTCGTCTTCCGCCTCTTTCATATCCTTATCAAAATTGTACCCAATCTGAACAGACGAGACATTTTGCATGGATGTGGAAGTGACCATATCCACTCCCGCCATGTTTTGTACCCGCTGCTCAATCGGCTTGGTCACATTTTCCGCCACTTCATCGGGGGATGCACCCGGATAGCTGGTCTGGACCATCAGCTGAGGAGCGGTAATATTGGGGATCATCTCCAGCTTCATCGTCATCCCCGCATAAAGACCCGCTGCTGCCACTATCAAAGTTAACAGCCACAGGGCGAATTTATTGTTGAGCGAAAATCGGATAATGCTTTTCACCTTTCTTCTCACTCCTTTTTTTGTTAGGGTTGATGAAAAAGGATAACTGGTGGATAATAGAATTGACCAAGTAGTCATGTTCCCGGTATGACCAGTCAGTCATTGATCGATAAACCAATAATCACTGCTAACTGGAAGGTTCAAAAGAAATCGGATTGGATTTCCTTCTTACTCTGATGGGAATTCACAATCTGAATTAATCATAAATGACCAGTCAGTCATTTGCAATTAATTTTTTGTTAACCCTTTATGAACAAGTAATTCGAATTAATACAAACGATATATTGACCATCCAGTCACACAAAAGAGGTGATGACATGAACAACAAACGGACTCATATCCTGGAATGTGCTATGAAATTGTTTGCCGAAAAAGGATTTCACCATACGACGATCCAAGAAATCGCCGATAAGAGCGGGGTTTCTAAAGGAAGTGTTTACATCTATTTTCGCTCCAAAAACGATCTGATTCTATCCATTGTGGAACATAATTTCAGCATGATTCAGGAGCAGATGGAGGCATGGAATCAGACAGGGTTGCCGGCGCGGGAAAAAATGATGCGGAAACTTAACGTTTATCTGGGTATTCTCCAATCCCGCAAAGAATTTTTCATCATGTTGATACGGGAACAGGGAATGAACCTCAATCAAGATCTAAAGCGGATTTTTCGTGATTTCCAAGTTCAAACCCACACCTGGTTGGGCACCAGTTTGGAAGAGATCTATGGTGAATCCATCCGTCCTTATCGCTGGGATATGACTATCATCTTTGAAGGAATGCTCCATTCACTGTTAAGAATGTGGGTCTTTGGTAGGAGCGAAAAGGATATCTCCGTATTTTCCACCTACTTACTGGAGCGATTGGACGATCTAGCAAAAGGTTTGCTGGATCGAAACGCTACACCGTTGATCGATGAAAAAACCTACCCCCATTCCTTCCGGGATTTCTGTTCCAACAACGGATTACCATGGAAAGAAGTGCGGCAATTGTTGGATCAAATGGAGACAAAAATAAACGAAGAACCCTCTGAGCGTCTTCAGGAATACCTTCACACCTTGGAAATCCTGCGAAAAGAGCTGGATAAAACAGAACCGGATCCGCTCCTTTTTCAGGGCATGCTCGCCAATTTAAAAGGCGTAAAAGCACTGGACCCTATACGCCAAAAAGTGGCCACTCTGCTAAATATCCAGTTGATTTAACCTTTTTGCATCAGAAGTCTCCCACTTCTAAAGGGATGCTTAGAGCAAACTTTTTTCCTGTTTGTAGAAAAAAGCCCAATGGGTCGAAATTAGGATTACGCACATATTTCAAACACTAAAAAGATTCATCCAAAAGGGATGAATCTTCTGATATAATTATGTAGGTAGCTAGTCGAAGGGCGGAATGACCCACCCCACTCCATCATGAGAGGGGGTGAGGCCATGGCTCTCGCTTCCCTGATCGTGGAGGTAGCTGGTGTTGTTGTACAAGCACTTGCTGTCTATGTAGCGTATCAGGCACTAAAGCGAAAGTGACCCGCCTTCGGCAAAGGTCTCAGGTCACTTTCGTGTGACGTAATACCGGGTCGTCTGCTCGACGACCGGCTACCACTAATTCTATTCATATGTTAACACAGGCATACATGATCTTTCAAGTTAATGGATTGTTTTTTCCATATATGATTAATATACCAACCAGTCCATGCGAGAGCGAAATCCAATAAAACCCCATGCTCATACCGGATTTTATAACCCGGCTGAAGCATGGGGTTTCGTTTACACCTTCCTATTACAATCAGAACAGCAGCTCGTCAGGATCGGGACCGACGCGACGATCCTGGTTGAGTTCGTTGATCTGCTTCATTTCATCAGGGAAGAGCTCAAAGTCAAAAATATCGGCGTTGGATTGAATACGGCTTTCTTTGACTGATTTAGGGATGGTGACGACTCCGTTTTGCAGATCCCAACGCAAGACGACTTGGGCCGGGCTTTTACCGTGCTGTTCCGCAATTTTTTTAATGATGGGTTCATCTAGAATCTCCCCTTGCATCAATGGACTCCAGGCTTCCAACTGAATGCCTTTGTCCTGGCAATAGGCAAGCAAATCGGGTTGTGTCAAGCGGGGATGATATTCCACCTGATTGACGGCGGGAACGGTATCCGAACGGCGCAGCAGTTCTTCCAAGTGGTGAATTTTAAAATTGCAGACACCGATGGCCCGTGCTTTACCGTCCTGCTGGATCTTTTCCAGTGCGCGCCAGGTGTCGACGTATTTATCTTTACCGGGCCAATGAATCAGATACAAATCCACATAATCCAAACCCAGCCGGGCCAAGCTTTCATCGATAGCGTTCAAGGTTTTGTCATACCCCTGGTCTTCGTTCCACACCTTGGTCGTGATAAAAAGCTCTTCCCGCGGGACGCCCGCATCACGAATGCCGCGGCCAACCCCTTCTTCATTACCGTAAATCTTAGCGGTATCAATGCTGCGGTATCCATGGCGGATCGCCGCTGTCACAGACTCCTCCACCGCATTCCCTTTTACCTTCCATACTCCGAGGCCAAACCAGGGCATTTCCACACCGTTGTTAAGCGTTACGGTATCCGTCAAGCTGCGCGGCAGGTTCATGAAGATTCCCCCTCCAATATGTAAACTCACTCTCTTTATACCACGGAACGAAACGATTGACACCTCTACAATAAAATAAATGAATAAAGTAGATCCGTCTGCGGTAGAGCAAAAACCGGTCAAAACAATAGTTATATCGGCATTCTCACTTTTCAGCTAGGAAACCCGGTTTATTCATTCATAAAAAGAGCTCAACCTCCCCCGCCTACGCTAACGCTAAGAGGCGGAGGTTTCTTGCCATCGGAAGTGTAGATACTTACAGGTAAATAAGGGTTTGCCTCATACACTCAATCGAAAATCGGATATCATCGCCACCTGCACTGCGCCACTATAGCTACAACGCCAACCGCTCCGGTGCCCGGCGAGCCAAGTTTAAATCATGAGTCACAAGCAGTACCGTTTTCCCTTGTGCATATAACTCCTTCAGCAATGAAAAAATATGATCCGCATTTTTGGAGTCCAGATTTCCCGTCGGCTCATCAGCAAAAATATAACGGCTATCTTTGGCGATCATCCGTGCAAATGCCACCCGTTGCTGCTCGCCTCCGCTCAATGTGTACACTTTTTTCTTCTCGTAGCCTTTTAATCCGACACGCTCCAACACTTCTGCAATGATCTTGTGCTGATCGCCCCCCTTTTGATAGCGCAGAGCAATTTGGATATTCTCTTCCACTGTTATATTGGGCAGCAACGCATAATTTTGAAACAAATAGCCGATCGTGTGCCGACGCAATAACATTTTCTCCCGTTTATTCGGATTCGTTTTACCGGCAATGGAGATTTCACCATCGTCCGGTTTTTCTAACAAGCTAAGCATATTTAATAGTGTCGTTTTGCCTGTTCCGCTCTCACCGGTAATGGCTAAAAACGAACCTTCCTGCACACATAAATCGTAATCTTGAAACAATCTCCGTCCATCCAGTGTTTTTGTAATCCCATTTGCTTCAATCATCCTCTACAGCTCCTTTTTCAAATTCAGGTATACACGGTTCATCAAAACCTTTACCAAGCCGACACTAGCCCCGATATTCAGCACGAGCATAGCTACCGTGATCCATGTCAATGTCCCTAATTGAAGAAGGAATGACAGGCCCAGCAGCACGGTAAAAATACCCCCATGCATCAGAAGCAACCCTTTTTTTAATGAGTAAAAACCTTGTCCATGAATATGTTGCACAAACAGCTTCAATTTGTTTTTGTGGAAATAACAAAGGGTATAGTAAAGGCTGACGCTGAGGGTGGCGATACTTAACGCCACAATCACCATAAGCAAAGCAACCCGGGTGGTAGCCAGTTCCTGAATCATTTTCCCATAGGTATCATAAACAGACTCCACCCGTTGTAAGGCGGAAGCATCATTAGCCATAGCAATCGAGCTAAATAGCTGCAGCGGATCATCTTCATCGGAATAAAAATAATAGTAACTGCTGAGATAGCTCATATAATAAGAAGCATCAAAACTGGTTTGATCGATGATCGCAATTGGATCATGAATGAAATAATCCTCCTCACCCTTTTCCTTTGGATTAAACGTAAAATACGATTGATTGTCTTTTACATAAATAATATTGACGTCGAGATCTTCTTTCGTCATCGTGTTTAACGGTTCGCCTTTGTCTTCACGATAAATGTTTTCTACTTCAACCTTTTGAAAATAAAAATGGGAAATAAAGTTCTCTTTGATCTCGGCTTCTTTTTCCCGCAACGAGATCGGTACTAATATATTTAATACGTTTTCATCGTTCATCAGTTGTTCATAAATGGAGCCATGTTCGCTCTCAATGGTGTTATAGGATAAGTAATTCTCATTAATCGTTATCGCTTTTCCATAAGGGTTTGTCCGGACATCTTCCCCTTCTTTTATATTCAAATCATATGCATACACACCCTCCCCGACCTCATCATAGTTAGACGGATCTATGAGGAAACCGCTCACTTTCTTATTCAAATCTTGATATGCTTGTTTGACCGCCTGGTTTTGTTCATTTGCAACATGTGCACTAACCTGATTTTGACCGATATATGTCGTCACGGTCTGATAAAGATTCTCCGTTTTCTCCCATACAGACAGATTTTCTTCTAAGCCGGCGATTTTTTTATTTGTATCTTGTAAAAAGAAAAGTGCACCAACTGAAAACCCGAGAAAGACGATCGTTAATAGAAGACTAGCACCCATCAATAGGTTATAGGGCTTTTTCCCTTTTAAGCCCTCATATTCATCGCGGCTGTGATACATCCATCCAATAAGAAGAGCGCTGGTAGTGGCAAAAAACAATAGAAACAAACTGACGGCCGCCAAAAACAAGAACGTTATTTCAAGCAAATTGGACGGGTACCCAGCAATCAGCGTGAAGCTGAAAAACGAGAGATAAGAAACCATCACCGCTGTTAATAAAGCAGGCACCCATTTACGCCATTGTATTAATACTGCTGCCCTCCACGTATAGCCGCCTATTTTCATTACTAGGATATCGCGCTTCTTATGTATGATATCAAATGCCATCGCACCAATAATACTGATCAGTAAAGCAAGCATCGTAAGCATAATAATCGCAGAAGTGCGGATCAGTGTTTCCAAAGACATCAACGGTTGAATTGTGACATCGATTATTTCGGTGGTTACTTGCTCTTCCGCAAACCGATGGATGATTTGTTGGATTTTATCGTGATCTTGTGTATCAAAGTAATAAATACCATTGGTAGATGCTTGCTTTTGATGATCCAGTAAAAAAAGATTAATCGTGATTTGTGATTCACCTGATGTAAATCTTCCTACTTGGGCGGATGTATCTGTCATCTTTGTCGAAATAAATTCACCCGAACCTGCTGCAGGGTAAGTTCCCTCGACTAAGCGAATCCGGTTATCCAACGTCGGATCAGTGGTAAATATCTGGGTATGCTTTGAATCCTTAAACGAATACTTTGCAATGCCCACATCGTAATCCTTTGCAACTTCCTCAATAAAATCGTTTGCGTTTTCTTTTCGTTTAAAGCCCTCAAAATTCAACATCATTCCAGTTCGCCCGTCATAGAGAAGTTGTTGAAATTGATATTGTTCAACAACTTTAGCAGACAAAAAAAGGAATACAACAAATAACAACGCTGTCAAAACGGCACTCACTTTCTTCATATTGATCCAATGCTCCTTTATAACAAAAATGCGGGAATGACATCATTCCCGCAACGGAATCCACAAAATTTTCCTTATATTCATATTAACCTTTGTTTGTTTTGTAATAGTTTAAAATCTTTTAGCCATATTATTTATAATTATAGTAGGCTTTGTTTGTTCCGTTAAAGGTGATCCACGGTAGTTTAGCAGTACTAAATACGTCCTTTGACTTCCATCCGCCTGATTTATAATCACCATGCCCATTCACAACAGAAGTATGCCCTTGCTTCGTATAATGCTTATAGCTAGAATAAACGTATGCTATACCCTCCCACTTCTTTCCACGGATCCAATAGCCACCACCCATTTTCCCACTTTCAATATCGGGAGAAATACCGTCGGGATTACCCACTTCCCCTTCAACTAAATCGTGATCTTCATTAATAACCTCCGAGCCTCCACCTTCTGATTCAACCGTAGGATCACCCTGTGCATTCGCTGCTGATGCAAAAGGGGTTGTAAGCAAACCCGCTGCTACTGCTAAGCTAAGAGCTCCTTTAATGATCATTGCTTTCATCAAAACCACTCCTTTTTAATGAATATAGCATATTTATAACTCTATTATTAATCATACTTTTACGCCAAATTTTCGACATTATATATAAAAATATAGCATATTACGACATGATTCGCATTGATTTAATCCTTATTTACATTAAGGCGCATATACCTTAATGGGTACTGGTAGCTTTTGATGTTGAAAAAACAAAACCCGCGATAGCGCGGGCAAAATGCTACAGGTTTTAGTGGTCGCAACTTGCACAACCCCATATGCTGTCCGTTTTCAAAGATAATCAAATTCTAGTATAAATCACAGAACACACGTTCGCGAGTCCTTTTCACTGATCATCCCTTTCACTCTAACCTTCCTTTTCCCGCCCCATCCTTAGCCATCCGCATCCGCTTTCTCATCAAAATCAATGGAGAGTGCCAGCACTTCCGCCACATCCATCGTTTTCACCTGCTCCTCCACTTCTTTCGCCTTGGTGCCGTCGCTCATCATTGTTAAACAGTAGGGGCATCCGCTGCCGATGAGGCTGGGTTTGGTTGCTAAGGCTTGCTCCGTGCGGGCGGTGTTGACGCGGACACCGGCGTCCTCCTCCAACCACATCATCCCACCACCCGCACCGCAACACATGCCGTTTTCGCGGTTGCGCTCCATCTCCACCAGTTCGATCCCGGGGATGGAACGGAAAATATAGCGAGGGGCTTCATATTCCTCATTGTAGCGACCCAAGTAGCAGGAGTCGTGGTAGGTGACGCGCTCCTTCACCTCTTTATGCGGCTGTAATCGTCCTTCCTTGATCAGTTGGGCCAACAGTTGACTATGATGGAACACCTCTACTCCATCCATGCCAAAGTCGGGATATTCATTTTTAAAGACATTGTAGGCATGAGGATCCGCCGTCACAATTTTTTTCACCCCGTGCTTTTGAAACAACGCAATATTATCCAGCGCCAGCTGTTGGAACAAAAACTCATTTCCCATGCGTCGGGCTGTATCACCGGAGTTTTTCTCTTTTTTACCCAGGATGGCAAAGCGAACACCGGCATGGTTTAAGAGCTTCACCAAATCGCGGGTAATTTTTTGACTGCGATTGTCATAGGAGCCCATGGAGCCGACAAACAGCAGAACATCAAATTCCTTCTGCTCCTTCACTGTGGGAGCAGCCAGCCCTTCTTCCAGCCCGTCCTTCCATTTCTCCCGATCCTTGCGGCTAATCCCCCAGGGGTTACCTTGCCGCTCAATGTTTTGGAAGGTACGAGTCGCCTCCGCCGGCATCTCCCCCTGTGTCAGCACCAGGTGGCGCCGCATATCGACGATTTTATCTACATGCTCATTGGAAACGGGGCAGGCGTCTTCACAGTTGCGGCAAGTGGTACAGGCCCACAGTTCCTCGGGGGTGATCACATCGCCGATCAGCTGAACGGGATAATCGTAACCGTCCTCATCTTTGGTAACAGCCACCTCGGCGGCGGCGTTGGCACCGCTGAAAGCGTATGCCGGCATCCAGGGAGTGCGGGAGGTGATGGCCGCCCCTTTTTCCGTGAGATGATCCCGCATCTTGACCAACAGATCCATCGGTGAAAGCATTTTGCCGGTACCGGCGGCAGGGCAAACATCGGTGCAGCGACCGCACTCCACACAGGCGTAGAGATCAACCAATTGATTTTGGTCGAAGTGTTCAATTTTGCCTACACCGTACTCCGTCAGTGATTCATCTTCAAAATCGATCGCCTTCAGTTTAGATGGAGGCCCTTGTCGCTTTAAAAACACATTGAGCGGTGCCACAATCAAGTGAAAATGTTTGGACTGGGGCACATACACCAAAAAGGTCAGCAACACCAGCGTATGCATCCACCAGAAACCATAAAACATCACCGCCGCCGTCTGAGTGGACATCCAGGCAAAAGGAAGGGCCAGCACGGAGGAGATCGGTAACGCCCAAGACGGCTCAATTCCCAGCCACAATTGTTCAAAGGCAGTGCTCATCAAGATGGAAAACATGAGCGAGGTAAGGAAAAGAATCACTAAGCCGGCCTTCCACCCGCGCTTTAAACGGGTCAACTTTTCCACAT
The DNA here is from genome assembly GCF_003046315.1 of Desmospora activa DSM 45169. NCBI lineage: Bacteria > Bacillati > Bacillota > Bacilli > Caryophanales > Thermoactinomycetaceae > Desmospora > Desmospora activa. The sequence continues at coordinate 432,359 of NZ_PZZP01000002.1, forward strand.
AGCGACGATAAAAAGCGTAGAGGGTAGCCAATAAAACAGAAAACACCGTCAACTCCTGAATAAAAGTAAAGACAGGATAAGCCGGCAGCGGCAAATGACTCCCCGGAAGAAACCCTTTAATAAAGAGATCGATGGCGCCAAACTGAATAATGATAAATCCATAAAACATCACCACATGCATCAGGCCGCTTTTTTTATCTTTTAACAATTTTTTCTGCCCAAACACATTGACCCAGACTTCATGTAGGCGTTCTTTCATATCGGTAGAAAAATCAGCCGCTTTTCCCAACTTGACATAGGTATAGCGGGCATACACCACACGGGCGAACAGATAAAACCCGTAACCGACTGCACCGATAAACAGAATCAGATTGACCACTTGCCATATCGACACCACATTCACACCCTTCCATATAGATTGCCGTTCCCACCCTTAACCAAGGTAGGTTGGTTTTAAGCGTTAAGTAACAGCTTCGACGTATCAAAATTAAAAGGCTTCTGAGTATTGTTCATCTGACAGCGGTTTCATTAACTGGGTTGGGCCAGGGTTGCTGCTGTTAACGTCATTGTAGCACAAAATGAGTGGTTGTTCATTCATATTATGAGAGACACTTTGCTTTTTTCCCTTTTCTGAAAACCGTAATGGTTCTTCTCTACAAACGCCGAACATCGGAAAAAGTATTTAAAACTAATTATCGATACCAAATCGAGCAATGGTTAAACCATACTGATTTTGATTTATTAAAACGTTAATTATTTTTTTAAAAATATCCGATGAATTTAAGAGGGTTTTTTAAATTTTTGTAGAATATTGATTTCGGTTGAATGACAACCAATCCATTTTTTGAAGGGGGAAGGTGCTTTGTTGAAAAAAGTGACTGTCATCGCACTCGGGTTGTTGGTGTTTGGATCCTGGACGCCTGCGATGGCCTATCAATTGTGGGGGTATAAGTGGGCCAGTTCCACCATCTCCTATGAGTGCGACATGTACGGCGATTATACGACCCAATGCAACAACGGCCGCAATGACTGGAACAGCCGCACCCGGGCAAACTTGGTTTATGGCGGCTCCAGTGCCGGTATCCGTACCAATGCCGCCGATTACGGCAACACCTCCTGGAGCGGACTCTGCTCCCTGACCCAAGTTTCCGGTAATACGATCCAACGGGCGGAAATTTCCATCAACACTCGTTATACCGATGGCTATTCCTCTTCTCAGCGTAAAGGCGTTATCACCCATGAACTGGGGCATGCTCTCGGGTTGGCCCATGAAGATCGTTTAGGACCCGGCGGCTCTGTGATGTACTCCAATGACGGCCGCACGGTTTATTCCCCCACTTCGGACGATGTCAACGGCGTCAACGCCATGTACTAAAATGAATTCAAAGGAGGATTGATCCATGATCAAGGCGATAAAGCCCAAAGCGTTCCCATTGGTCGTTGCCCTGTTGGTGGTGATGTTGATGGCGGGTTTATACATCTCATTTCTCGCTCCTAAGGAAATGGAGCTGGGTATTTCCGTCGATCATGCCTACGCTAGTGTAGATGAGATGAAAAAGGATGCGGAACTCATCGTAGAGGGTACCACTCTTTCTCAGGAAACCATCCGTTATGAAGGGGTTCTCTTCACTGCCAGCACGATCAAAGTGGAAAAAGTTTTGAACGGAGAGCTGCAACAAGAAGAGATCACCGTTTTGGAAACAGGTGGTTTTGACGGAAAAAACCATCTGACGATGGAACACAACCGCGTAATGGACACCTCTGACCGCTATATTTTATTCCTGGAGAAATATGAAGGCTCTGTCGTTGAGAATGATGCTTACGTAATCACTGGGGCATATCAAGGTAGGTTTAAGGTAAACGGTGATCAGCTGGAACCCGCTGAACATGTCAGCAAAGGTTTGGACAACATCGACAGCAAACAGGAGCTGTTGACCAATATCAAATAATTGGATAGGTGAACAGTTATGGCGATCCGTAGAAAAAACCCGCCCGGCAGCGGACGGATCACCGTGACAGGCTGTTTGGAACCGGGGTGTGGCAGCACTCCGGTTCTTTTTTGTCTGCATAATCATGGTATCACAGGAATCAAACTGTGATCCAGCTGAAAAAATGCCATAAATTTAGTACGACGGGAATATTACTCTTGCAATAAAATATCGATTTTAATATAGTGCCTTAGGGGGGGTATAAGCGAGAAGCGCAGAGAAAAATAGAAGCAATCGCTTTTTGATCACACTATCCTATTTTTAATCACCTTTACACTGACATCGCTGGGGGCGGATGAACAATAATCCTTAAACCTAATGGTTTCCCTATAATAAGGATAGAACTGAGTAGCGCTTCTCCCTCCACATCGCACTCACTCCCTACTCATATCATCCTCAAATGCACAACCCTACCTTTTGACCCCTCTCTTACGAAAGGAGTGTAAGCATGGAAGAAACAAAACGAAAAGGATTTGTGACTCGTTTTTTGGACATGATTGAATGGGTCGGAAACAAACTTCCCCATCCGATCACCTTATTCGCCATTCTCGCGTTATTGGTTATTCTTGCGTCCGGCCTATTTTCCGCCATGAATTTATCGGTGGATAATCCGGCGGAACCGGGAGAGACAGTAACGGTAAAAAATCTGTTGAGCGGTGAAGGTGTCGCCTTTATCTTCACCAGTATGGTGGACAATTTTATCAATTTTGCTCCATTGGGTGTGGTACTGGCTACCATGATCGGCATCGGACTAGCTGAGCGCACCGGCTTAATCAGCGCCCTGTTGCGTGGATTTGTCACCTCTGTGCCCAACCGCTTAATCACACTGGGATTGGTTTTTGCCGGCATTATGTCCAGCGTTGCCTCCGATGCCGGTTATGTCGTATTGCCGCCCCTTGGCGCCGTCATTTTCGCGGCGATGGGTCGACATCCCTTGGCCGGTCTGGCTGCTGCTTTTGCCGGTGTATCCGCCGGCTTTAGCGCCAACTTATTTCTATCGGCCACCGATCCTATGCTGGGCTCCCTTACCCAGGAAGCAGCCGCCACCCTTGATCCTGCCTATGCGGAAACGATCAACTTTGCCATGAATTATTATTTTATCGCCGCTTCCGTCTTCTTTCTTACGATTGTCGGTACCTTTGTTACGGAAAAAATCGTGGAACCGCGCTTAGGCGCATATAAAGGTGAAGTGAGTGGCAGCATCGAAGGGCTAAAGCCGGAAGAGAAAAAAGGGATCGTCGGTGCAGGGATTGCGCTATTAATCTCCGCCGGTCTGATGTCGCTTTTAATCTTGCCAGAATGGGGACCGATGCGTGGTGAAGGGGAAAGCCCCATTATCGACTCTCCCTTTATGCACTCGCTGGCCGTAGTGATTCTGATTTTGTTCTTCATCCCAGGGCTGGTTTACGGAATGATCACCAAAGCCATTCGCAGCGATAAAGATGTAGCGGATCAGTTGTCTGATACGATGGCCACCATGGGGATGTTTATTGTGCTGGCTTTTACCGCCGGTCAGTTTGTCGCATACTTTAACGAAACCAACATGGGGCTGATCCTCGCCGTCAACGGAGCCCAGTTTTTGGAGAACATCCAGTTGACCGGTATCCCATTGGTATTGGCTTTTATCGTGGTAACCGGTTTTATCAACCTCTTCATCGGTAGCGCCTCCGCCAAATGGGCCGTGATGGCACCGGTCTTTGTACCAATGATGATGCAGCTCGGCTATTCTCCCGAATTGACACAGATGGCTTACCGGGTCGCCGATTCCACCACCAACATCATCACACCATTGATGACCTACTTTGCCATCATTATCGCCTTCGCCCAAAAATACGATAAAAAGATGGGCATCGGCACACTCATCTCCACCATGTTGCCCTACTCCATCGTCTTCACCATCGCCTGGACCCTGATGTTGATCGTCTGGATGTTCCTCGGAATCGACCTCGGTCCTGGTTCACCGATTGAGTATAGTAAATGATTGGCGGATTAGAGTGATCGAACCCTGAAAAACGTTCATCAAAAAACAGCCTAGGACATGAAGTTCAAGGCTGTTTTTTTACGGAAATACGAGTGGATTAGTCTAACCCTGAGTGGTAAACATCAGCCATCGTTTGATCTCTGCCAATATCACTTCCCCCAAGATATCACTAACTTACTTGAGAATCTGTCATCGAATCTTAAAAAACAAACAAGGAATAGGGCTGATTGTTCTCTTGGTACTTTTGAAACAACTTTTCAAAGTACCGCTTCATCTCTTTTTTTTATTTTCTGCCTCTTTCCTATATAAAGCTTTTCAACACACATCAACTCTCCAATAATCGAATGCCTTTTTCCTTCATATACCCATCAATATATTCTTGAAATTCCTTAAGAAAAGCATCAACATCAATGGTACGGTTCATCAATTCCTCTTCATAAAACTGAACCTGGATTTTACCGGAACCAATCTCGTTAACATTCTGCTCCCCCAGCTCTCGTATCAAATAATTCATTACCACTTCCTGCGGAACATATTGTTGAAACTTCTTCGTCAGTTCCAACACTTCATCCTTTACCGTCAGATTTGCCGATGTATCCTGTACTTTTTCATACAGCTCCCACGGTCGGTATAAAAAACACGGCTCACCAATAAAGGCACTCCATTTATCCCCGACCCATAGCTCCCTTACTTCCGGAATGTGTGCAATATCCACCATCACTTCAAGCAACTGTTCCGTCCGTTGTCGATTGATATTGGGATCCTCTGTCTGAAAGGGGCGGGAACCTTCATATTCTTCAATAACCATAATTCGTTTGCTGATCTTCAACCGATTGACATATACTTCGTCGGTGACGGTGGGGTTGTAAAAGGTAGATTCAAAAAGTTGATAATACCCCTGTTCAATGTTCTCCCTTACTATTTGTTCAAATTCATCTGCTGTAATCTCGCCCCTATAAGGTTTATTAATAGGGAAATATTTACTCCCATATACCTTTCTAATAGGTCCCCAATGATTTACCAACTTCTTTGTTATCTGAATTCCTACTTCTTGATAATCGCCACCAATATACGATCCCCAAAAAGTAGAAGCCAGATCATTCAACTGTTCCATACGACTTTCACCCCATTAATTGTTTCTTCTACCCCATTCAACCCATCTCACTTCAATCTGAAATCCAGCCTCCTCAAATCCTCGTTGAATACTGTCGATAGCTTCACGTGGTGCGTGATTGGGAACTTTAAGCATATATCGTATCTCTGCATTACTATCTGTAATACCCAACTCCCGTGCAAGAGGAAATCAATCTAGATTCTGTTGCAAATACTCCACAGATCGATGATGTTTAATCATTTGGATGTGCATCATCCTACTTGAATTCGGACCTGTATTTTTTCTAAATCCATTATCCATCATTTCAGTAGGATCAAGGTCAGCATAACGATTAAAATCATCTCTACTCCACATCTTTGCTTCCTCAATAATAGTAATCTTACCATCTTCAATCACCATGTCATCAGGTATCCCCAGATCACCTCTTAGATCAGGATTTTCCCCCCTAGCAGTATTACCGACACTTCTAAATAACCGACTTGTATCCTCTGTTCCAACACTTCCGGGCAAAGGATCATGTCGTTCAAAAGAGGCGTGACCTCGGTTGTTAGATCCTCCTCCCCCCGCACCACCGGAACCCCCACTCCGACTGGATTGCCTTACATCCGGCTGGTTCCAGTCCATGCGCATCCCAGTACCGGCTTCCTGCACCTGTCGTCCCGGCATCCATTTCCATGTTACCCTTTAAGGTACAACTGAATCGCTTACAGCTTCAGCTCTTTTGAATACGCTCTTCGAATTTTCCCCATAACAAAATCCCCTCCAAGTATACGATAAGGGGTTTGCTTTTTCTTGTATACCTAAAGGGGGTAGTACTATCAATGAAACCGCTTTTTTGTGTGATCTATAAGATCCGTGCCCCACACCTCATCGTTGTCAGCAATGCGCTCACACCGGATAGTCCAATCTTCGGAAAGAAGGGAGAGAAAGAGCCTTCACTGGTGCTACGGACGGACAGTAGAGAAGAGGTCCGGCCGGTAGCGGCGTACCCAGTCGCCCATCGGGCCCTCCATCCATCTATCGTCCAATCCGGCCAGTGGAATCGCCACCTCGGGTGCGCCCGTATCCGGATCACGTGGGGCTCGGGCAAGCAGATCCTTCACCCACTTGGGAGTGTTTTCCGGAATCTGCTGCTGTTCGCCCCAGCCGATCAGCCCAGAATTGCGCCAGGGTTGTACGGTAAGCTGCGTACCGCTCGGCGTGCCGACACTCGCTCCCGGCTTCGTCATCTCTGTATGGACTTCACCGATACGGACGATCCGCTCCCAGCGAAGGCGCACATGGAAACCGTAATCGTCCCACCATTCGACGCCCGCCGGTGACATACGCAGCACCGTGCTGAGGAAACCATGTCGTGATTTAAGGTAGAGACGGTACACCAAGAAGGCGGTCGGCACGAGTCCCATCGCCATTCCTGGAAAAAGGCGACCGCCGAACGGCAGCGATCCGAGAGCGATCATGATGGCGTAGAAAACCACCAGCAGCGGTACGAATCCCAGGTTAGCCCGTAGCATCATTACCCAAGGGTTGCGGACCCGAAACTCCTGTGCCGAAGGGTCACCTGCGAGTGGCCATGGCTGCCTGTTTACCTGATCATCCGTTCGGGCACTTCCTTTATCGCTCACTCATATCCCTTCCTTTTTACTGGGGTCAATGGGCTAAAATTAACCGCATCACTTATTTAAAATATAAGCATGCTCATCTCTACTTGCAAGCGCTTGGCGTCATCATTGAACACTTGTAATAAAGTCCGTACGAGATTACCATTTCGTTGATATAGCAGCTCAGAGACGTTGATTCGCTCGTCTAAAAAAGAAACCTACAGGGCATAAATATTATCAGCATATAATTGTCCTTTATCATCAGCTATATTTCCATCTATATAAAGAGCAATAATTTGCACATAATATTGCACAAATGATATCGTGGAGGTGAGCAAAATGTCTATACCAAAGGGGAAAAGGAAAATGGCGACAGATCTTTCAAAAGTTCAATTGGACAACAAGTTTAGCAAAGAAGAAATCTTGCGTGCCGCAGACCTTCGCAAACTCAGTCAAGATCAATTGATCAGACTTCTCCGTTCCCATGACAAGCTAGCATTGTTCTTCCAAAAAGAGGGGATGGAAGCTGTTATGATTCGCTATGAGTTATTTGAAACATTGGTCAAAGCAGCCGAATCCATGAACGAACTACTAGAAGATATAGAAATAGCCGAAAGGTACAAGGACCGATTCAACACTTCACCAAAGGAATTTCAGCAAATCGAAGAATCCACTAAAAATTACCTTCAGAAAATTGCCCAACAGTCACAAGAGGATAAGAATGGGAATTAAGCGACATCCGGATTTTGACAAGGATTTAACTGCCCTTTTCCATCAAGCGATAAACGTTAATGAGATGATTGCATGCGTAGAGAAAGCCTTAAATGAGATTGAAAAGTATCCCGCAGCACAAGCAACATTGAAACGACCACCTTTAAAGGGACTATATAAGAAAAAGTTTTTTTCAGTACTACACCCAGCTGAAAATTTAAAACCAGACCTACGCATTGTATATCAGTATCTTCCAGAAGAGTCCGTCATCCTTCTCTTTGCGGTTGTTCGAGAGAACAGTTATGGTTCAATCGAACGTCGTGATCAGTCCTCTTTACTATAACGACCATTGAATCTATTCGGGATGAGCTTGGGATTGTATCGAAAATATTAAAATTGATCGAAAGGCCAATGGGCTAAAGTTAACCGCATCATTTATTCAAAACGGAAGCATACTCATCTCTACTTGCAAACGCTTGGCGTCATCATTGAACACTTGTAGCAATGTCCCATAGAGAAGCGCCCCAAAATCTTTACGGATCGTGCCAAATTTCGCTGCACCGACGGCCGATTTTGTCCGGCTTAGTATCTGGGAGAGAAACCACTCATCCTGTAATACGGTTTCTAGACTGTAAAACTCCGTTATTTGACTTTTGCGATACGCCAGCAGTACTTTTGACCAGGCAAAAGCAACAAACCGTGGAGAACTCCCCATTGGAACAATCGCTCGACAAAATGACGGTGGGATATTATATCCCGCATAACTGTAGTCCATCTCTTCTTCTGTTGATTCTCGGAACAAACCGTCTCTATCGTCATACGTAATACGTTTTTTCTTTAACGGAGCCTTGTGACTAGTATTAGAATGATTCTGAGTTTTTACGCCAAAATTCGACAGCTTCTCCCTTGTCTCCAACCTTTTTCCCTCATCGGTACGGGCGATCATTGACGGGCAATCACCCGGGTGATCAGTCGCCCCATCATCGGCGTCTTCTACCTGGTTCGGAACCGCATCTGGGGTAAACACGATCAGATTAGCACCATTTCCGCCCCTTTTGGGACGGATATACGGCACCCGCTGCAGGAAACCCAGCCGCTCCATCTTTGCCAGACTTCGCCGGACTGTCGCCGTCCCCTTATCCAAGGCTTGTCCAATTGTGGCTATCTTCTGCCCAAACACCCCAAAATATTTGACCGAATAGCGGCTCATGTAATCCAACAAAATCCGATCCGTCTCGTTCAACTGGTCGGCAAAATAGTACCGAACCCCTCTGATAAATGCGTTAAACTGCTCCACACTATCAAAGCGTGAAGATTGGGCCATCTCGGCGTAGTATACACTTGTCGGTTGATTCACCTTTCTCCCCCCGTTATTGGCGGAAAGAAAGCCGACCAGACACAAAATTTGTATAAAGCCTTGCAAGTCCGAATCTTTTTCGGTATCATGAAGGCAACTTAGGTTTTGTTAGAGTTTTGTGTCTGGCGCTCGGCAATGGCCGGGGGCTTTCTTTTTGCCCGCTTGTCATTATAACGCTGTAACGCTGTTATGTTTCAGTTAAAAATATACACTATAGAATTTCATTAGTCAATGAATTCTGTCCCTTTAGGAATTATGAATGAAAGGGGATCAAAGTGTGGGGAAAATACGTGTCGTCCTGCGGGATACATTGAACGAACTGGGTATGACACAAAAAGAACTTGCTCAACGTACCCAAATTAGGGAATCTACAATCAGCTTGTTAACCCGAGATGCGGGGTCCTCAGTCAATAAGGAAATTCTCGCCAGAGTAATGGATGCACTTGAGATTGACGATATACGGAAGATTATTAAGTATGAGCCGGACGAGAAATAAATCCGTACAATAAAAACCCAGCGAAGACTTGATTCCTTCGCTGGGTTTTTATTTTAGCCCTATCGTGCTTCCGTATAAAAAGGGAGAGCGGTTGGTGTTTAGTTTCACTATAATAAAAGCAAGCCAAGCAAGTTTGTAAAGGAGAAAAAACGACGGCTTTCTTATCCGTTCGATCCGCCTGAGGCTACAAGGCTTTGTCATTAACCTCGACACCCTTAAGGGTACCCATCTTTTAGCTTAAGTTACTCCCAGGTAAGTTTAGGATCTAAGTATCCAGTTCCATAGAAATATCAAAATGCTTGAACCATCCGATCAAAATCAACATAATACTCCGCCGGGTGATCTACACCCACTCTTTCAACAGTGATGAAAAAGTATTCATCTTCTTTTTCAACATTAAGCATAACCAATTCAAGTGTTCCTTTACGATCATCTTCTGGATAAAATTCACAGCAAAAACGCGCTCTCCCCGTTCTTCCTCATAGTCACCACCGAATACCACGAGGCACCCCAACTCCTCTTGTTCAAGATCAGCCTGTGAACAAGTACCACCATCAACGCTGGATAAAACATCATAAACTTGATTCCAAATAGGGTTTTTAATAGTTTTTGTGTTACCCTCGACATTTAAAGTCCAAAAATGCATATATAACCCTCCTACCATCTTCTTCTTTTTAATTCGGAACGTGGTGTAATAGTTTGTTCTCCGCTTGGGGTTATTACTCTTAATTGGTCCAATCTATATTTATCCTATAATTTTTTTATTTTATTATTTAATCGCAGAAGGATTTATCGGGAATATTAATCATCCTACAGCTTTCCATCCAAAAACTATAATTATTTTTAATTCAATTTCAAATAACTACCTTACCTAATTTGTTTATACTTGTAAAGAAAAAAACAATTTTAATAAATTTATGATTGTTTTTACTTGATGACTCTAGTAGAATATTATTGTCTAAAAATAAAGAAAATGGGGGTATTAGGGTTGAAGGATATGACGTTTCACTTAAAGGATGATTTTGCCCGTCAACCGGTTCCCTTGGCCGAGCGAAGAAAATGGTTTCTCATTACTTTAGTATGGATCGGGGTAGGAACGGATATATTTGCGGCGGTAATCGGTCTACATTTGGCCGATGGACAAACAGTATTAGGGGCCCTTATTGCATTACTGATAGCAAATGTGATTCTAGGAATTATCGGTGGCTACTGTGCTTACATAGGAAGTGCAACGGGATTGTCTACTGGGATGATTACCCGCTTTGCTTTTGGAACGACTGGCGGACGACTGGTCACCTGGGTAATCGTACTTGTCTGGTTTACGATCAATGGAGCATCGGTCAGCTTGCTCGGTGAATCGGCCCAATATACACTCCAAGCCATCGGCATTCCAATCTCGGTTTCCTGGGCAGCTGTCCTCGGCGGTTTACTGGTAACCATTACCGCAACCGTTGGTTATATTGCAATCGAACGACTAAGTATGGTTGCTGTCCCGTTAATGTTATTTCTATTAGGCGGATTAATCGGGAAAGTAATTGGAACGGAAAACAAAGGAGAATGGTTACACGCGGTTCCCACTGATGGAATTTCCTTAAGCATGGGATCGGCGATTTCATTCATCGTTGCCAGTTGGATGATTGTTGTTGTAATCACCCCTGATATTGCACGTTGGGCCAAATCCAAACGAGATGCTTATTTATCCGGTTTTTTTGGATTTTTGATTGGAAACAGCCTGATGATCGGTCTATCTGTTATCATTATCCGGATTACTGGAGTGGAAACTGTGATCGACATTTTCTTGTCCGTCGGTTGGGGAATATTAGCTATCTTTACGATCATCCTCGCGCAGTGGACCACCATGGATAATGCTCTGTATTCTATTGGATTAGGTTTGTCTTCTCTAATTCGAGCGCCGAAGTATCTTCTAACTATGATTACGGGCCTAATTGGGTGTGTCTTAGGGTATTTTCAAATCCATCAATGGGTTGCCTTTTTAATTAATATTTCAGGTATATTACTCGCCCCGATCGCAGCCGTGTATATGGTAGAATACTTTTTTCTAAACCGATCACGGTTTTTATTTGCCTTTATTCGAGATAGTCAATTAAAACCGATTTATTGGACAGCACTTACCTCCTGGATCATTGCCGCCCTCATCGGATTGATGACCACCCCTCCAGGTGAAGGAGGATTTGGACTGTTTCAACTCACTACCGCTGCAAGTCTCGATGCCTTTTTAGCTGCCGGGATTATCCATTTTCTAATTGGAACTATAAACGAGCGGTTCAACGGCCCGCAAAGGGAGGTTACCAATGTCTGATTATACGGTGTTTACATTACTCGAAAAACCGAAGATGCTGCCGCAATTGGATCGTCTGGCTCGAAAATCATTTCCTGATTTTATTTATGCAGGGGATCAGGCAATTAAAGAACATACCAATCGAATTTTAGAACAATTCCCAGAATACCAATTTGTCTTCATTAAAGGAGAAGAAATGATTGCAGGCGGCCTAACCGTCCCGCTACGATGGAACGGTACGGATGATGATCTCCCCGATAACAGTGAAGGCTTATTTCAAACGGATCGCGGCCAACCAAATATTCTATGTGCTTTAGCGGGCCTGGTTGAGGAAGATCACCAGGGGAAGGGGCTCAGTCGGGATGTTTTGCTGACGATGCGAAGCATTGCTGAGAAAAACAGTCTATCCTCTCTATTGGCACCGGTCCGACCCAATCACAAAACCCATTATCCGTTGGTTCCAATGGAGATATACATGAACTGGCGCAGAGAAGACGGCTTGCTCTTCGATCCGTGGATGCGGGTTCATGAACGTTTAGGCGCTAAGACACTGCGAATCATGACAGCAGGTGTTTATGCTCAAGGGACCGTGCGTGAATGGGAAGACTGGACCGGTATACGTTTTCTCGACAGCGGACCCTATGTGATTCCAGGGGCTTTAAACCCAGTGGAAATTGATTTGGAAAAGAATGAAGGGGTTTATATTGAGCCCAACGTATGGATGGAGCATCGAATTAAAGATTAACCTAAAATCTTTGGCCACTTTAAAGTGGCCTTTTTTGATTAACCATCTTTTGGGGATTGGCATGTTTTAAAACATCAGCCTAAAAACGAGGTAAAAAGGTCATTTTAGAGGTCGAAATATGTCGATATGTGTCGAAGTTTTAAAACATCATTTTGGTATCCCACCTATAAACTTTTTTCCTTTTTATTGTTATGCATCTATTCCAATTATCGTAAAAAATGAGTAGAATAGAGGTGTATTCAACCTCAAGGGAAAGGCGGTATCACATGAAAACATACCAGCTTCACGATATAGGTGAAATTATTCGAAAGGTAAGAAAGCAACGTGGGTTCCGTTTGGAAGATTTGGCGGACGACAATATTTCCGTCGCAACCATAAGTAACATTGAGCGCAACGTTCCCCACGTCAGCACAGATAAGGTTCTGTACCTCCTCGAAAAGTTGAATCTGAGCCTAGACAGTCTTCCAAGGTTTATGCTGGAAAAAAAGGGAGAATTAAAAGCACTAAACTTCAAGCTTCTAGGGGCCGAATCACTTTTTAGTAACGGAAAGTGGGAAAAAGCACTGGATATCCTTGACTCATTCGAGCTGGATGACAGTCATTCATTGGCGGCCAAGGTCTATTATCTAAAGGGAAAATGCTTTATCAAGGCAGATAAATGGAAGAAGGCAGAAAGGAATCTTTTTAAGGCCATTCAATTAGCAAGCCAACAAGAAGATAGAGATAACATTGAGGCGGCCAGCTTTAATGAGCTTGCGATCATCTGCTATTTCCATAATGACCTGGACAAAGCGATACAATTTGTTACAAGTGGACTGGATGCCTTTGAAACGAACGGAAAACAAGGATCTTTATTTTGGCTCCTAAATATGAATAAGGCTTTGTTTTTTGAAAGGCTAGGTAAACTAAGTGATAGTATGAATATTGTTCTCGAGGTTTGGGAATCGCTTGAAACAATAGATGAGAGCGATACTGTCCTTATTTTTTATTGGTTACGGACTGAATTGTTGCGTAGGATGGGAGAGTTGAAGGGATCCGAAAAATATGCGCTTGCGGGTATTGATATCGCTCGCAGAAACAGTGACTTTAATCAGTTATTTGAATTGTGGGTTGTGTTGGGATGTACCTATGTCGATCAGGAAAAATACGAAGACGCTGAATTTTCTTTTGAACAAGCCTTAACACTGGATGGACCAAAAGAGCATAAACTTATAACAGCCTATGCTTGGTTGGGTAAACTGTATGTTCTACAAAAGAAATGGGATCAGGCACTTCCTGCATTGGAGAATGCCTTATCTTTGGGTAAAAAGCACAATGATATTTCTAGGTATGGCCAGGCCCTTCAATATATGGGGGATTATTTCAGAGAAAAAGGTGAACCTGATAAGGCAATCGTTTACTATCAAGAAAGTCTGGAGTTAGCACAAAACCACAATATGAAGAAAAAGGAGTATATCGCTTTATTTCGATTAGCCCAATGTTGGGAAGGGGTTAGTAAGGAGGAATTTCAACAAGCAACAGTAGAGGCAATTTCACAAATCATAAAAATGCAAACAAGATCGTAAAAAATGAATTACCGAAGTAATAGAAACGAATACTAAAGAAGGTGTTTAGATATTGTTAAGTAATAATGTACAAATTCGTCCAATTAGGGAGACTGATTTATTGGGGGTTCAGAAAGTAGCCCATACGACTTGGTTTAATACATATAATAAAATCTTACCAGAAGAATCCATTCAAAAGTTCTTGTCACACGCGTATTCGTTAGACCATTTGAAAAAATCTTGGGAAGAAGACATTAAAAAAACTCCACGTCAGTTTTACGTTATTGCAGACAAGGATAGCATTATTGGATATGGTCAATTAACAGAAAGAGCCCCCGCAGAGTACGAATTAACTCGTATCTATATCCTTCCAGAATTTCAAGGCAAGGGGCTGGGTAAACGTCTACTAAATCAATTGATTGACACTATTCATCCCCTTCAACGTATGTTTGCTTGGGTGGAGAAGGAAAATTCAGTCGGACGAACATTTTACCAGTCTATGAATTTTCACGTTGAAAAAGAGCTCCAAGACAACTTCTTTGGTACCATAACCACTCTATTACAATATGCACGAAAGTAGGATTAGGTAATAAGACAAAAACAGACATTCCTATAGTAAAGCGTTTTTTGTATTTCCATGGACAAAAAGTTACAAGCCGTTAAACAAGCGTTAACTTGTTTAACGGCCACAGTACCATGGTGGCCCCTCTATCCACCCCCAACTCGCCCAAACACAGGAGCGTAAAATATGGATATTTGGACGTACCCTGTCAATATCGTTCTTCTAGGCGCCCCACTAATTATCGTCCTAACCTACACCCTTTATAAAATCTTTCCTAATAAACATTTTCTTAAATATATTCCTTCCCTTTTAGCCTTTTGTATCGCTGTCCCTTTTGGAATAATCGCATTGACAACACCGGGTTGGACTTGTGCATCGTCTTTATTTTTGGCGGCTATTTTTTTATTTCTCTTTACCCTGGGTGGAGTAAGTGCTTTCATCCTCGATCGTTTAAAAAGATAATCATCATCCCTCACCCCATCCGTCGCTTTACCTCATGCACAATAAAAGAGGCCACATCCGGGGCGAGGGAACCGGGGCCGAAACCGGCGTCAAAGCCCAGTTCCAGCGCCATTTCGTGGTTGATACGGGGGCCGCCGCAGATGAGGATGAGCTGTTCACGGATGCCCTCGGCTTCTGCCAGTTCCACCAGCTCGGTCAGGTTTTGGATATGGACGCCTTTCTGGGTCACTACTTGGGATACCAGCACTGCATCGGCCTTTAACCCCATCGCCTGGGCCAGCATCTCCTCATTGGGCACTTGGCTGCCGAGGTTGTAGGCATCGATCTCCGGATAGCGTTCCAGCCCGTATTCTCCGTTGTATCCCTTCATATTCATAATGGCATCGATGCCGACCGTGTGGGCGTCCGTGCCGGTGCACGCTCCAATCACCACTAGCTTGCGCCCGATTTCTTCGCGAATAAAGCGGTTGACACCATAGAAATCCATCCGCTCTGCATCCACTTTGGGCACACGGATAGAATGAAAGTCAACTGTATGGATACAACGGCCATAAAGGATGAAGTAGGTGTAGTTCTCCTCCAGGTCCGCCATATGGTACACCTGGGGCTCTTCCAGTCCCATCTGTGCCGCCAGCTGCCGCGCCGCCTCCCGCGCCTCTTCTCCACAGGGAACGGGGAGTGAGAAACTAAGTTGCACCACCCCATCATCACGAGTGTCGCCATAGGGTTTGACGCGCTTCAAGTCCAGTGTCGGATTCATTTCCAGACGCCTCCTTTCGTTGTGGGAGATCGAGGCGTCGTCGCATTTCGGTTTCAAAGGGATTGTAATAGCGATCCCCTTTTTTCACTACACCACCCAACCCTTTTCCGCTGGTTAATCCTCTTTTTACATCCGCCAACATCCCCCGCTCCAATGCCTGGAACAGGCCGATCCGTTCCACTTCTTCCAACATGGTCACTGCCTTGGCGAGCACTTCCTGTGCCCGCCTCTCCACCCTGCCACCGGGACGAAACTGAATCTCATCGCCCAAATGACGAGCATTGTTAAAAATATAGCGGGCGTTTTCAAGCGCCAGCTGGCGGTCGTGAATATGGGGAGTGTGCATCGCCTCCGTCATCATGCCCAACAGCTGCACCCCCTGACCGGTCCAAATCCCGGCCAGATTAAACATCGCATCTTGGATGTGTCCTTTAAAAATATTGCCCGTCATATGTTTAGTCGGCGGCATATATTTCAACGGTGCCTCAGGGAAAATCTGGCGGGCCATCTGTGCCTGAGCAAGCTCCAACAGAAATCCGTCTTCCAGACCGGGATCCATTTCAAAAGCGTGCCCCAATCCCATTTGAGCCGGGGGCAATCCGGCCAATAAGGCAAATTGCTCATTGATAAACTGGGAAGCTAACACCGTATGGGCGGCTTCCACCGCATCGGCTGTGGTAAGGTAATTATCCTCCCCTGTGTTGATCATAATCCCGGCATAGCCGTTGATCATGCGGGAAAACGACTGGTCGATCAAGGTGCGCTGCATATTGATATCCCGAAATAAAATGCCGTAGAGAGCATCGTTCAACATCACATCCAGCCGCTCCAACGCACCCATGGCGGCTATCTCCGGCATACAGAGCCCGGAGCAATAATTGCAGAGGCGGATATAACGCCCTTCTTCCCGGCCCACCTCATCCAGCGCCGCCCGCATCATGCGAAAATTTTGCTGAGTGGCATAGGTACCCCCAAATCCTTCCCGCGTTTCCCCAAAGGGAACATAATCGATCAGAGATTGCCCGGTACTGCGAATAACGGCGACAATATCCGCACCCTGACGGGCGGCGGCACGCCCCTGAATCGCATCCTCGCGAATGTCTCCGGTGGCCACAATCACATACAGATACGGCTGCCGCCCCTCCCCCCACTCTCGCAACAGGCGCTCCCGTTCCCGGCGGCGCACTTCGATCCGATCCAGACCGGTCGTCGCCAGACTCTTCCCCTGTGTTCGGATCACTTCCTCCTCCGCCCATGGCAGCGTCGCCAGATCGATCGTAGCCGTCGCCACCTGTTCCGCCACGGTTTGCGGGCTTACCCTTAATTGTAGCGATGCGTTAATCACCCAGGGGGCCACACCGCAGTCCAACCCTTCCCGTTCTTGCACATGATCCACCAGCACATTGGGCAGAGGGACCCCATCCGCATCTACGCCATCTATTCCCATCAGCCGTAACACCGTCCGCTCAACCGCCACCGTCGTCCGTTCCGCGATAAAATCATCCACCTCCGCCGCAATTCGTTTGGCGGCTTGACGTGCTTTTGTAATCTCCTTCTCATCTAAACGCAGCTTGGGTTTCAATTTTTCGTCCTCCTTTCCACGGTGATTGGTGAAGACAACACATTACGATAACAATTGCACAGCACTGAATCGAAATCGGTAATCGGTAAAAAATTGCGGCGTTGCTCAGTATCCCCTTAACTATAGAGCTGCATGGGACGGGCTGATAAAATACCCCAAGGGCACTTCCGTTTGCGCACCCCTGAGTTGGGAGTTGCACAAAGCAAAAATGCTATCTACCTAAGAATTCCACGGCTTCAGTCGTACGGAGTCTCAACAGTCTCAGTATCGATCGAAAGAGGGTCGGATGACGGCTCAACCTGCTCACTATCTCTGGATTTCAGCCGTCGCTGCGCTTTTTCCAATATCGGCCGCGGGAATCCCAAAGCCTCTGCGATGATCAATGCTTGTCGGGGCACTCCCTCTCCCGCCCCTGGCAGCAGACGATAATCCACCTCCATCGGGCCATCTTCCGCGTTCCAAGCCTGGGGGTTCCGTAATCCGGCCGTACGATAAATATGAATTCCCCCTACTTCCACAACTTCGCTGAAGTGTGTCGCTTGCAACGACCAGATAGAGGAAATCGCAAGCATTTCCGTTACCGCCGTTGCCAGAGCAGACCCCTCTACCGGATTGGTGCCACGGCCCACTTCATCCAGCAACAATAAACCGGCATCCGCTTGTTGTATCGCTTCTGTCAACCGTTTTACTTCTGCACCAAAGGTGCTGAGACCGTCCCGCTCATCCTGTCCATCCCCGATTACGGTCCGGATCCAGGGAAACAAAGGCATCCCACAGGAACGAGCCGGTACAAAAAAACCAAACTGCCCCAGTGCCGCTACCACTCCCACTGTTTTTAGCGCAATTGTCTTGCCCCCCATATTGGGCCCGATCACGACGGTTGTCCCTTTTTTGACGGTAACATCTACGGGAGTGAATGCTGCCCCTTTTTGCTCCAGAGATGCCACTACCGCAGGGTGAACCGCCCCTTTTAAGTGAAAAACGTCACGATCAAGCTGGGGAGGGACGCCGTTCCATTTCCGCGCCAACCGTACACGGGCCCATTGTAGATCGATCCAAACCACTTCCTGCAATACACGCTGCAACCAAGAGAGATAGGGGCGTATCCGTCGAGCGAGAGTGGATAGCACTTCTTGCTCCACCTGTTCCAACTCTTCTTCCGCCTGTTGCCGCTGAACAAGGACATTACGTTCTTCTTCAGTCGTAAGGAGGGAAAACACCCCCTCAAAGGGGGAATCCCGCACCTTCTCAACTTGGGGGTCTGCCATCAGCCCCTCATAGACGGCATTTCCTCGCTCTACTATCCATTCACCGGCGTGATTCCGTTTTACTCCGTATTTTTGCTCAATCGCGCCTGCTCGCTCTTCCCGCACCTCTACCCGCTTTCGTTCACAAGCTGCCACTTCTTGCCTTATATCAGCCAAACGGGGATCAAATGCATCATTGAGGGCAAATGAAGGCTTCCGTATCAGCTCCGGATTGAAGATGCGCAGCACATCTTCCCAGGTTTGCATTTCACTATCAACCCCAACGGCAACTTCTTCCGGCCATGCCGCAATCACTTGCCGTCCATACCAGATCAATCCCTTGAGCCGAAACCAGCCGAGCAACGACGGAACACTCTCTCGTTCCAACTCCGCCACCACCGCTTCCGCATCAGGAATAGAGGTAAGATTCTCCTCAAGTCTTACCTCCCAGTCCGGATCTTGTTCCGCCCGCTTCAGGCAGCGCTCCTGCTCCTGGATACAGCGCTCCCACGCATCTTCGTCACCAGGTTGAAAAGGGGACAGCTCCTTTTTGGCCCGCTGCCCCATCGGGGTTAACGGCTGAAATCGCGCCCACACTTGCGGCCACAAGAGCGCCTGTTGCGATTGCTCATCCATCCATGGCATTGTTCTTCCCCTCCCTCGGCAACAACGAAAACGGCCACCCCTCCTGCTTGACATCCACGATCGGCACAGGGTGTACAATTTTGGCAATCCTTTCCTGCAAGCGATGGGAATCCAGTGTATACCCGTCAGGTGAAACCGGATTGATCCCCCAGGCACGCAACCGCAAAGGTCGTAGATAGAGCAACTTACCACCCATGCGAAACCAACGACGTAAGCTACGGCGGGAGACGAAGCAGCGGGTGGGATCGGACAAAATTAGATCTAGGGGGCTTCCTCGGCCCAGCAATAGCGCTAACGCTGATTCCGTTAAGGCTCCGGGCAGGGCGAGAGCGGTCCATTCTGGTTTATCCAATGTTTGCTGCCATTGCGATTGCTGCATCAACAAAGAAGAAAAAGGGAGAGAAACCACCTCTCCTCCTCGCACCCCCGCCAATCGACCACGGTCACGGGCGTTTTTCCCCGCTTGTTGCAGCAACGGAGAGGTGACCGCTGGTAAAGCAGCAATCGACCACCACTCCGCCACCCGTTCTACCACCGCATCCAATGAGGGACCCAGAGCAGCTCCGGCAACGGCAACCGCCGTATCCGTCAACCAGGGATCACCGGCAGCTTTGCGATCATACGCCCCATCCACCAGAGCCAACAAGATTCCCAACTGCTCCATCCGCTGTAATACCTCCGCTACTCCACGGCTGCGATTCACCCCCGCCAACTTCACGGTTGCCCTTGTGCGGGCACGGGCGATCACCACTGGACCCAGCGGCGAATGGATTCCGGTTTCCTCTACCCATTCCCACTTCCCCGCATTCGGCTCCAGCAGTGAAGCAGCAGTGGCGACCCAGCCGTCAGTAGGAACATGGATCGGCGGTTTTTCCCGTAAGCTCCACACATCCCGCTTTTCACCATCCACACCGACACTGAGGAGGCCGAGGGTGACTCCTTCCATCTCCGCTTGTTTTGCCATCGCGTTAAGCACTGTCGTTTTGCCTACATTTTTGGCTAGACCGAACACAGCACAGGATTGGATCGGTTTCATCACGATTGGACAGTGGTCTTCGGTTTCGGAATCTTACGCTTGCGTCGTTCAAAATCACCACGCCGCTCCTCACGGGTCAACATCTTGGGCTCTAGATTGATCTGATCGTCGGCCATCAAGGAGGCAATGCCGATATTGTGGCCCGCTGCCGCCTGACAGTGTGCACAGTTTTCTTTGTCGTGTTCCTTGTAGTTTTGCGGTTCGGGATAAGAGGTGATCACCCCTTCAAAGTTACGCAAAATCGTCTTTTGCGAGCTTTGGGAGACAACATAATTGGGCATGACCGGAATTTTCCCACCGCCACCGGGAGCATCAACGACAAAGGTGGGAACGGAATAACCCGACGAATGGCCGCGCAGGTATTCCATGATTTCCAACCCTTTGGAAAGGGGAGCGCGGAAATGACCAATCCCTTCCGACAGATCGCATTGATAAATGTAGTAAGGACGAACCCGAATTTTGACCAACTCATAGTTCAACTTCTTCATCACATGGGGACAATCGTTGATACCTGCCAAAATCACCGCCTGATTCCCTAGAGGGACACCGGCGTCGGCCAACATTTCACAAGCCCGTTTCGCTTCGGGGGTGATTTCCTTTGGATGATTAAAATGGGTGTTGAGCCAGACGGGATGATATTTTTTTAGGATGGTACAGAGGTCTTCCGTGACGCGCTGGGGAAATACCACCGGCGCCCGTGTCCCGATGCGAATAATCTCCACATGGGGGATCTCGCGCAGATTTTTTAAGAGATACTCCAGGATGCGATCATTGACCAACAATCCGTCACCGCCGGAGAGCAGTACATCCCTAACCGCAGGTGTGTTGCGGATATAATCGATACAGGCATCCATCTGTTTTTTGGGAACACCCATCCCGATCTGGCCGGAAAAACGGCGACGCGTACAGTAGCGACAATACATGGAACACTGGTTGGTGATCAGAAACAACACCCGATCCGGATAACGGTGGGTCAAACCCGGAACCGGGGAATCCGTATCCTCCAACAGTGGATCTTCCATGTCATATCGCGTCTGTTCCAATTCGGCGGAAATGGGTACCGACTGCATCCGAATCGGATCGGTGGGATCATCCACATCCATCTGCAGCGCATAGTAGGGGGTGATATTGAGCGGAATCGTCTGGTTGGCGATATCGACTCCACCCGTTTCAGCGGGAGTAAGATTGATCACCTTTTGTAGATCCTCCAACTTACGAATCGTATGGGTCAGCTGCCACAACCAATCGTTCCACTGTTCCTCCGTCACATCTTTCCACAATTCCACTTCACGCCAATCGCGCATATTTGATCCCATCCTTTCACAATGGATTCAATCACATTAAGCGGAACTTCACCGCACATCCCTGTCTTTTCTGTTTGTCATCCCCTGTGGGAGGTAAAATTCGTTGGCTCTCACCCAAAAGGAAGGTTTAATGGTAAAGCCAACCTTGGGTTGGAAGGTTGTACTCCCGGTGTTTTAGCTAATTCTGCTGTACTCGGGTATACCGGGCTTGAAGCAGTTGCAACAGTTGCGGCTGTGTACGCACGAGATCCAAGGCCAAATCCGCATGACCGGGGGCGTAGCCGTTGCCGATCAGCATTTGTACATCCCGGCCTACTCCTTCCGCACCAAGGGCCGCCGCGGTAAAACGGATCGCCGTGCTAAAAAAGTAAACGCCACCCCCATCCCGCGTCGCCAGAATGGAAGACAACTCCGTATCGGGAACATTGACACAGTTAATGGTCCAATCCGCCAGCCGCCGGTTGGTTACCGTCTCTACTACCTCTAATACCGCCACAGGATTACGGGCATCTACCTGCAACACATCATCCGCCAGTTGCAGACGGCGAATCTCAGCACATGCCTCCTGCCTCGATTCCAACGCAATCAATTGCCCGCTATTACCCAACTGCCGTCGTGCTTGCGCCAAACACAACAACCCGGATTTTCCGCCTGCCCCCAGCACCACCACTGTCTGATCCCGCTTGACGATACGGGCGATTTGGGCTGGAGCGCCACATACGTCCAACAACGCCAGAGATAGCTGTTCCGGTATATCCTCCGGTAATCGTGCATACGGCCCACTGGCAAAGAGAATCGCTTTTCCCTCGACATGTACCTGGCCCGTTTCCATATCAACATCATGAATCGCTGTTAAATAGAGCGGTGTTAAGGTAAGCGAAACCAATGTTGCGAGGCGTTCCCCTTTTTGTAACTGATCCGCAGCGAGAAAGTGGGGTCCCACTTCTGCGACGTTGCCAATCAGCATTCCGCCGGAACCGGTAGCGGGGTTATGCATTTTACCCCGTTCTGCCACAATCGCGGCAATCCGCTCCTTCACCTTCTCCAGGTCTTGACCGCAGGATTGTTTTAACTGGTTAAAAGAGGCGGAATCGATGTTGAGGCAATCGACATCGAGCAAAAGCTCATTGTCATGGCACACCGGCTCCGCATCCAACCTCCATGCCGGTTGCGGCAACATCCCCTGTGGCTCAACCACCCGATGCAATCCCAATGAATGAACCTCTTCCGAACGTGCATCCATCTGCTTCACCTCCTAAAAACCGTTGTCGTTCTAATATTGCAATTTTTATGCCAACCGTTGAAAGCGCCTCAGGACTCGTTTTTGTTCCTTTTTTTCCAATAAAAAAGAGCCGAATTTTCGGCACTATTAACGATAGTAAATCAAGTTTATTGATGACCGTTATTTCAAATAAGGAAGGATTTTTTGAGTCTGAGTGTCTGATCCCATCCAATTCCAATACGGGACAGCCGCGAAGCCAGGTGAAGGACGAATGTTTGCAACTCACAGGAGCTGGCTTCGCCACTGAACAGGCCTGCGGATATGCATACACCGCATGACCGCCTAGCCACTTGCCCTTTTCTGCTTTTTTCAACGAAGCTTCCATTTCTTGATTTTATATTGCAGGGTTTGACGCGGAATCCCCAGCTGTCGTGCCGTCTGTTTGATATTGTTGCCGTTGGCGGTGAGCGCTTGATGAATCGCCTTTCGCTCCATCGATTCCAACCACTCAGGAAGTGTTACTCCCTCCATCTCCCCCAGTTGCGGCAAGGGAACGGTAACATCCAGCAAATGAGGAGGCAGATGCTCCACTTCAATCCAATCCCCCTCCACTTGGTTCATCGCTCCTTCGATAGCGTGTTCCAATTCCCGCACGTTCCCTGGCCAGGGATAACGACGAAATAGCGCCTCTACTTCAGCGGAAATATCTGTGACTAAAGTCCCAAATTGAAAATTGAACTTCTTGATAAAATGACGGGTTAAGAGAGGAATATCCTTTGGTCGCTCCCGTAAGGGAGGCAGTTGGATTCGGACCACATGCAGACGGTAAAAAAGGTCTTTTCGCAGCCGCCCCTCCGCCAAGCTAACCGCCGGATCTTCATTGGTTGCGGCGATAATGCGGACATCCACTGGGCGCAGACGAACATCCCCTACCCGGCGCACCATCCGATCCTCCAGCACCCGTAACAGTTTAGCTTGCAAATCCACCGCCATCGCATGGATCTCATCCAGGAAGAGTGTCCCTCCGGCAGCCAACTCAAACAATCCCGGTCGATCTTCCGCACCGGTAAACGCCCCCTTAGCCGTGCCAAAGAGGAGCCCCTCCAACAATGAGGCAGGTATAGCCGCGCAGTTCTGGGCGATGAACGGCTGCTCTTTGCGAGAAGAGCCTGAATGGATCGATTGTACCACCAATTCTTTGCCCGTGCCGGTCTCACCCACTACTAATACGGGGGAGCGGGTGGCGGATGCCCGACGGGCACGCAGTAGCTCCCGCTCCATCGCCGGATCCTGGGTCACAATCCGGTCAAAGTGATACAGTTCCTGCCCCGACGGCGTTTTACGCTGGTCGGCGCCAATCCGTTGTTCCAAATCGATCAACCGTTCCGACAACTCCTGAATCCGCGTCACATCCTTGGCCACTTCCAGCGCGCCAACTCGCCGTCCCTCCACCAGCAGGGGCAAGGTCGTATTGACGGTAACAATGCGGTGACCATGGCGGTTGGTATACGCTTGCTGCTGGTCATATATCGGCTTCCCCGTTTCCAACACCTTCATCAAGGTGCTCGTCTTCGGCGTTAGCGAAGGAAACACCTCCAGCACATGTGTCCCCTTCACTTCCTCCATGGATAAGCCATCCAACGCCGCCGCCCGCTCATTGTAGAAAACCGTCATTCCCTCAGCATCAACCACATGAATCCCCTCATCGATGGAACGAAGCACTTCCAGCAACATCCCCTGCTGCAACCGATCCATACCCACACCCTCCCCACATAGTGCCAACAATTCGTCACCTTATGCCCAATATTCGTCATATTCATTTTAGGGGAGTCGATTAGGATCGTCTAGAAGCGATTGCGTTTTCTGGAGAATAAATCAGGTTGCCAATAGCGAGCCCTGTATATAAACGAATTTTCCAAAAAAGGAACGAGTGTCAATCACCATCAGAGACCGTTTAAATTCATAAAAAAACCGCTGATCCCTTTTAAAATCAGCGGCTATTTTCCCCGTTTATTCGTTTCGTTACTGCGCAGCCGATGAACAATAGGTCCCTTCCTTGCCGATAGTGCGGTAGGGGCAGTCTGCTTGTTCCGTCAAATAAAGAACCGCCTCCCGATTGCGCTTGGTTTCCCGTTCAATCACATCATCTGGGGGATAAAAGCCGGGATTGGATGTTTTGGGATACATTTCAAAGGTGTATGCGAAGATGTTGTGTTCACCATAGGCCCAATCCGAAAAATCCCCATCGGTGATATAAAGATCGCTGGATTGCTGCGGGGTATAACCGTTTGTCTCTGCCATTGTTTCACCCATCGTTTTAAACACCTGATAATCATCAGGGTTCATATCCGCGGGTACATCGGTGTAGGTGTAGCCGTACGGCCACAAAATTAGCTCACTATAGGTATGGAAGGAGATCGCTGTGGTAATCTGCTGCTCTCCATCCACCGTCCGATTTTCAATAAAATCGCGCAAGCGGGCCGTTTCCGGGGCGGAGAAAGCAGCGTTTCCACGATAGGTGTCACTTCCCGGATTACCGCTGGAACCGCCACAGCACCCCCACTTATAGCCGTAGTTACGGTTGAGATCGGTTCCGATCGCGGTTGAACCGCTGTTGGGTTGTCGGTTTTTGCGCCAGTACTGATAACGGTCATCCTTGATATCGTATTCGCCCCCGTCAGGGTTGAGATTAAACACAATAAAAATCTCCCGAGAATCGACCAATTGAGTAATCCGCTCATCTTCACCATAGGTAGAGGTAAACAGATCCAATACCTCTAATGCCATTTCCACCGTTAAATGTTCACGGGCGTGGTGTAAGGAGACAAATAGAACACCCGGTTGATCCTCATCCACCTCGGCGTTGTCGCTGATTTTGGCGGCCCACAGCTCGCGTCCCTCATGGGATTGACCAATGCTAAACAGCTTAACGATATCCGGATACTTCCGAGCAGTCTGCTGAATTTTCTCTACCATCTCATCATAATTATGATAATCGGAATCCCCTGGAGGAAAATCCATCGCTTTCATCAGCTTCCGCGGTTGGAATCCCAACTGGCGCAAGCGCTCCAAATCCCTGTCAACAGCATGGATCACCACATAATCATCGCCCACTTCATCGATGGCCACTCCGGTTCGAGCGATAGCCGTCCGCTCTTCCCTCGTGTTTACGCCCTCGATTTGATAAGGAAACTTTGCTTCCTCCATAGCAAACTCCGGTTTAATCGACTGCGCCTGTGACTCCATCCATCCCCACGGTCCGACCGATACCGCCAACAACAAGGCTACCAATCCGCACAACCATCGTTTTCCCCTCATCCCATAAACCCCTTTCCGCTCTCCACGTAACGGGTTGTTCCTATCATTTATCATGATATCGTTATAGATTTGAAATTTCAATATTTTTAAAAAGGAATCCGCATCTTTTCCCCCATGGCATGATGTAACCCCACATAAAGTGAACAATCATTTATGTATAACACATTTTGTATTCGGCCCAATATTCAATTAATCGATGTTATACTGAATGGACAAGGCACGATCCGAATCGGACGTTTCTCCTCTCCATGCGAGTCTCTTTTTTGGGCGCCCTATGGACCCCTGCTCTGGCCTTTGTCACCGGTCAGGGCAGGGGTAGCCAATAACGGCCCCTGGAAAGGAGGTGTACCTTCCGTGAGTTTACTGCGGAAGGAGGTGATTCCGCATGTGGGACTTGCTGTCACGGCTTTTCAGACATCTGTGGCAAGGATTTCTGGTCTTTGGACCGGTAATGCTGGCTCACTGGCTGCAAAACCGCCAAAGACGCAAGAAGTCCGATACCCGCCGCCACGGGGACCAGACTTCTAAACACTAAACCGTAAAGTGTTTGTTAGGACGAACCCGTTGGTGCGGGTTCGTGCCTTTTATAGTATGTGCTTCTTTTATGTTTATTCTACCCCGATTTCAACGGAATGTAAACTAGCAGCTGCATCGATGGGCAGATATGCATTTCAAGAAACTGCCTTCCTGTTTACAAATGGGTCGCTGAGGGGCCCATGGTCTTCTTGGTTCACTTTCTTGGATTGCCGAGGATTACCCAATAATCCCCACCGTTTCGCATGGGGTGTAGTCATCCCACCCATAATTGACTCATCCAATGAAAAAGCTTAAAGCCCAAATAGATGCCGACGATTCCCAAGATCCCCGGAAGTGCGGGTGGCGCTGGAATCGGCAGTTTCATCAGGGCAAACAAGAAGCCGACGATTAATCCAGTCAACAAAGGGAGAAGGTATAGTTTCATCATTGTAAATGGACAAAACGAATGTCCCATCCCCCTCCTTTCTCATCAATGCTCAATGACATCTACCAGGAGCCCCATCGCTATCCTTGAGTGGATGGGCTGCGAGCGAAAAGTAATACTGTCATATTCACGAAGTGAAGCAGTATTCTTGTCTGGGTAACCGCAACATCAAAATTCTTCCGTTGCGGTAGAAAATCAAGTTTCCTCACATTTTTTCCGGGGCGTGTACACCGATCATGGAAAGCCCGTTTTTCAACACTTGGGCTACTCCGATCAATAGGGAGAGACGGGCCCGGGTCAAGGTTTGATCTTCCTGAATTACCCGGTTGGCATTGTAATAGCTGTGCAATTGGGTCGCCAGCTCATACAGATAGCGCACCACCCGATGAGGAGTCAGCTGGTCTGCGGCAATAGCCACTTCACTGGGGAACTCCGCCAGTTTTTGTAATAGGTCGTATTCCTGTTCCACCGTCAGCGCGGACAGAGAAACTGGATCCAACTCTACGGAAATGCCCCGTTCCCTCGCCTGCTGAAAAACGCTGTTAATGCGGGCATGGGCGTATTGTACATAAAAAACCGGGTTTTCGTTGGAGTGGGAGACGGCCAAATCCATATCAAAGTCAAGATGGCTGTCCGGACTCCGCATGGCAAAAATATAGCGGGTGGCATCCACCCCTACTTCCTCCATCAGTTCAACCAGGGTGATCGCTTTACCGGTCCGTTTTGACATTTTTACTAGCTCTCCACCCTGATATAGCTTCACCATCTGCGTAATCAAAAATGTCATCTTCTCTGGGTCAAATCCCAGTGCGGTCATGGCCGCTTTCATTCGAGGAACATAGCCATGATGATCGGCGCCAAAAATATTGACGATACGATCAAAGCCACGGTTGTATTTGTCGCGGTGATAGGCAATATCCGGTGTAAAATATGTGAAGGAACCATCTTGCTTTACCAATACCCGGTCCTTATCGTCACCAAAGGCAGACGCTTTCAACCAGACAGCGCCCTCTTTTTCATAGGTTTGCCCTAAACGGGTCAACTCCTCTACCGCCGCCTGTACAGTTCCAGACTGATACATCCCTGTCTCGCTAAACCAACTGTCAAACCGAACACGATAATTTTCCAAATCACGCTTGATTTTACCCAACAGGTGACGCAAACCGTATTCCCGGATAAAAGCGAAACGATCGTCCCGATCCATGTGGATGAGACGGTCTCCTTCTTCTTCCGCCAGCTTCCGCCCCAGTTCCACGATATCCTGGCCACGGTATCCATCTTCCGGGAATGCCGCCTCCAGGCCCAACGCTTCCCGATAGCGGGCCTCCAATGATGCTGCCATCAGGTTCATCTGGTTGCCGGCATCATTGATATAGTATTCACGGGTGACATCATATCCCGCTGCATCCAGCACATTGCACAAAACATCCCCGATCGCCGCCCCGCGAGCATGTCCCAGATGAAGGCTACCGGTGGGGTTGGCACTAACAAACTCCACCAGCACTTTTTTGCCATCTCCGGAGTCGGAAGTTCCGTAACGCTCTCCCGACACCGCCATCTCTGTTAGGACATTTGTCAAAAACGAGCGATCGATAAAAAAGTTGATAAACCCCGGTCCAGCCACCTCAATCTCTTTGATAAACGCTTTTTGCCGATCAAGGTGCTTCACGATTGCCGCTGCAATCTGGCGCGGGTTTTGTTTGGCGATTTTGGTCAATTGCATCGCCAGATTGGTAGCCAAATCCCCGTGGGTTTTATCCCGCGGCACTTCCAGATGTACGGGGGGAACTTCAGCCTCTCCAGCCAATCCGGCCCGTACGGCCGCCTCTTTTAATTCCTGTTTCAATATTTCCTGCATATGTTCCAATGCGTTCATAATTCTTTTGATCCCTCCGTCCAACGGATATCCAACTGGTATAGGCCCATCACTTCTTCACCCGTGCTCAGATGAAAAGAAAACCGGATGTGACCGTCTTCGCGGACATAATCCACCGTTTCCACTTTCAACTCCGACGTGCCTCCCATTGCTTCAATCACACTGTAGGTGGTTGTCCCGGGCCGATAAGTTGTCCGATAAGAAATCATCCCTTGCCGGATTACCATCACTTCTTCCGGCCCGGCTTTGACTGTCGTTCGGACTTGATCGGACTCTCCCATATTTTCTACATAACGGAGAATCCAGATGTCTCCTTTTTGCTCTAAGCGGCCGTCCAACTGCTGATCAATACTCTCCTGTTTACCATTATCCCCAGAATGGATGTGGGAGGATATCTCCAGGCGTATCGTACTCACATCGACGGCTCCTTTCCTTCGATACTCCAGCAAGGCAAACCCTCCCTACAAATAAGGGAAGGTTTTGGTAGGGTGGTAAAAAGTAAAAACCGTTCATCCCAGCTCCTGCCTGCAAAAGCGGGCAAAACAAACTGAGTGCAGTGCGAGACTTGGGAACGAAGTGACCATAGCGAGACTTGTGCTGGTAAGTGCAGTGCGAGACTTGGGAACGAAGTGCTCGCTTTTACCCACCCCAGTAGCCACCGTTAAGCGGTACAGCAAAGGGTGTGCGCTTCCAAACACCCCTTCTGGACTTCACCGGGTAAAGCCCAACAGCATTTCGCGCAACACCTTGGCCGCCACTACAGGTGTTTGATCGCTGGGATCGTATGCCGGTGCCACTTCGACCAAGTCAGCCCCTACCACATGGACACCGGATTGGGCGATGGCGTGGATGGACGCCAGCAATTCCGTCGAAGTGATCCCTCCCGGTTCCGGAGTACCTGTTCCCGGCGCAAAAGCCGGATCCAACACATCGATATCCACCGTAACATAGACGGGACGTCCATCCAGTTGCGGCAACGCTTCTTTGAGAGGCTGCAAAACGTGATACGGGTGGAAATGAATCCCCTCCCGCTGCGCATATTGGAACTCCTCCCGCGTACCGGAACGGATGCCGAACTGGTACACATTTTCCGCTCCCAACAGCTGTGCGATTTTGCGCAATGGCGTAGCATGGGAGTAAATCTCCCCTTCATAATCGGTACGCAAATCGGCGTGGGCATCCAAATGGATTACCGCCAATCGGGGATGGTGCTTATGCACTTCCCGCACAGCCGGCCATGTCACCAAATGCTCACCGCCGATGCCGATGGGACGCTTTTTTCGATCCATCACTTTTTCGACAAACTGGCCGATTACCTGGATGCTTTTCTCCGGA
The DNA here is from genome assembly GCF_003046315.1 of Desmospora activa DSM 45169. Classification (NCBI taxonomy): domain Bacteria; kingdom Bacillati; phylum Bacillota; class Bacilli; order Caryophanales; family Thermoactinomycetaceae; genus Desmospora; species Desmospora activa. The sequence goes on from NZ_PZZP01000002.1 coordinate 462,505, forward strand.
TTCCCGAAGGGTAGGGGAATATCGCCAGCATCATAGTAATGGATATCGGATAAATCCCGATCGAGATAAGGGCTGTACTCTTCCAGCACGATCGAGACTTCCCGCACTCGATTGGGACCGAAGCGGGAGCCCGGCCGATAACTGACGGTCCAGTCCATCGGCATCCCGTACAGCACCGTTTCCGCCCGTTCCAGATCGGAGGTAGACCCGATAAACACATGGCCAGAATAAGCTTCGTCAAAACGCACCACGGATCACTCCTGTTCCGTTAATTCCTTGACAAACGCCGGCAGCGAAAACAGCGCATGGTGTAGTTCCGGCGTGTAATAACGGGTAGCCAATTCGGGGATGTCGCCGGGGTCCACCGCCAACGGGTCTCGCTCCTTGGAACCTAGGGTAAAGCTCCACAATCCGCTGGGATAGGTGGGGATGCTGGCTGTATATAAGCGTGTCACCGGGAAAAGGGAACGGATATCCCGATTTACCTGGACGATCAGATCTCGATTAAACCAGGGGGATTCCGTCTGTGCTACCATCACGCCATCCCCTCGCAACGCCTGGTGAATCCCTTGGTAAAACGGACGCTGAAACAAGCCAACAGCCGGTCCCACCGGTTCGGTAGAGTCAACCAGAATGACATCATACTCTTCCGGATGTGCGTCGATGTGCTTAATCCCATCCTCGACACAAATGCGAACCCGGGGATCGGACAGTGCACCGGCGATAGCGGGGAAATATTCGCGGGAAACGTCAACCACACGGCCGTCAATTTCACAAAGAGTGGCGGATTCCACGCTGGGGTGCTTCAGCACTTCACGGATCACCCCACCATCTCCACCGCCGACAACAAGCACCCGTTTAGGGTTCGGATGGGTAACCATGCCGACATGTGCCAGCATTTCATGATAGGCAAATTCATCCCGGTCCGTCGTCATCACCATTCCATCCAAAACCAACATTCGACCAAACTCCTCCGTCTCAATCACATCCAAGCTTTGAAACTCGGTCTGTTCATGATGGAGGGTTTGTCCAATTTTAGCGGTGATCCCAAAATTGGGTGTTTGTTTTTCCGTATACCACAATTGCATATCCATGGATTCCATTCTTCTCCTTTACTACAAACCTCCCTTAAGAATAATCCAATCAACGGCCCAACACAATCATGAATCAAGGATATCCTCGACTTTCGCATTAGTTCCTGTGTAGGAGGAAGGGATTTTTGGATCTGCTGAGCAGCATAGCAAAGACACTTCGCTCCCAAAAGTAATCCCATTATTTAGATCGACAACAGACTTCCTCTGTATAAGTGCCCCTTTCGCTCTTCATACTAGTAAGGATTGCCAGGCCGGGGGATACCATAACAGTCGTGAAGGAAATCACCCCGAACCGCCCACATCACTTGACCCATCAACAGGGGGAATGACGATGGCCGATAACATCGATCGTACCACATCCACTAATTCCATCCCATCCATCTTCCCAGCCGTCGGACGCTGGTGGCGGAGAGGGCGCCTCCTGTTGCGTTGGGCTCTTTTTTGTCTGTTGGCCGGGGTAGGCCTCGCCATTCTCACCGTCCTTTATTTAAAATCAAAGCCCCTGCCTCCCCCTGATATCGGCATGACCACGCAAATCGTCGATGTGCGGGGACGGGCTATCGATCAATGGGATAAAGGGGAGCACCGGAATTATATCCCGTTAAAACAACTGCCCGCCTCGTTGATCCAGGCTACGCTGATCGCAGAAGATCGCCAGTTTTATCACCATCACGGCTTCTCCCCGCGGGGAATCCTGCGGGCTGCCTGGGTCAATCTGCGATCCGGACGGGTGGCCCAAGGAGCCAGTACAATCACGCAACAACTGGCCCGCAATCTCTATCTAACCCATGACCGTACCTGGTCTCGTAAATTAAAAGAAGCGATTTACACCGCACAGTTGGAACTTCATTTTAGTAAAGATGAAATTCTGGAGATGTATCTAAACAAAATTTATTACGGCCATGGCTCCTATGGAGCGGAGCGGGCGGCCCGGGCTTATTTCGGTAAGCCTGCCCACCGTCTTACATTGGCGGAAAGTGCGATGCTGGCGGGAATTCCGCGTGGCCCACGTTGGTATTCCCCCTTACAAAACGAAACACGGGCCAAGCAGCGGCAACTCGCCATTCTGGATGCTATGACTCGCCATCGGACCATTACGGCGCAAGCGGCGAAGCAGGCCAAACAAGAGCAGCTGGTGTTCTCCACGCCACCCAAACCCGGTCCAGCCCGTGCTCCCTGGTTTCGGGATGTTGTGCTCAATGAGGCCGTCTCCCGCTTTGGTTTGGATGAGGCGCTAGTACAGAACGGTGGTTTACGGATTTATACCACGCTGGATTTGTCGATGCAGGAGCAGGCAGAACATGCGATGGAACACAGCTTAGCCGCCCAACCTGACTTAGAGGGAGCATTGATCAGCGTCGACCCACAAACCGGCCACATTAAAGCAATGGTGGGGGGAAAAGATTATCGTCGTTCCCAATTTAATCGAGTTTTTGCCAAACGGCAGCCGGGTTCCACTTTTAAACCGGTTGTGTACCTGGCTGCGCTGGAACGAGGACTAACTCCCGCTGCCCGTTTTGAAAGCAAGCCGACATCGTTTTTCCATGAGGAAAAACCATACCGTCCTACCAACTATCACGGGCGTTATGCCAATCGCTTCATCTCCATGGGGGAAGCAATCGCCACCTCGGACAATGTATACGCCATTCATACCCATCTGACGATCGGAGAGGAAGAAACCGTACGTATGGCTCGACGCCTCGGTATTCACAGCCCGCTAAACCCGGTTCCTTCTCTGGCCCTGGGCACCAGCGACGTCAGCCCTTATGAGATGGTTCAGGTATATGCTACATTGGCAGCTGGTGGAATGCACCATCCCCCCACTTCCATCCTGCGGGTCGAAGCGCCTGACGGCCGGGTGCTGGCACAAGCAAAACCGCAGGAAGAAAAGGTGCTCTCTCCCGCAGAAGCATTTGTGATGACCCATATGCTGAAAAAGGTATTTCAACCAGGAGGAACCGCCAATCGCGTCAAGCAGTTCCTTAAACGGCCGGTAGCAGGCAAAACCGGCAGTACCGACTGGGATTCTTGGCTGTCGGGCTATACCCCAGATCTAGCCACTACGGTGTGGCTGGGATTCGATCAGCACCGGCCGTTGCCGCAGGGCACCTCCCGTTTGACGCATCAAGCATGGGGCTCCTTTATGCGGGATGCGTTGGCCCATGTAAAGCCACACCGTTTCTCCGTTCCCCAGGGAGTGGTACGGGTGAAGATCGATCCAGAAAGCGGGTTGGTGGCGGGATCAGAGTGCCCCCGCACCATCGATTCCTACTTTTTACAGGGTACGGAACCTAGGCAAACCTGTTCCCTCCATCACCCTAAACCAAAAGAAGAGCGAAACTCATCCTGGTGGGAGCGCATCATAAAATGGTGGTTCGGTTAAACCGACCACCATTTTTATCCTTCGATACACCCCTCGTCAGCAGTCGTCGCTTCCTCCTACTTTTCCTTCACCATCGGCCAGCACGCCATCATTGTGCAAGGTGATCAGGTTTGCTTCACTCAATTCTTTGATCACTTCGTAGAAGCTGTCCCGCCTCTCCTCCGGTAGACGATTAACAAATCGATTAATCGCTTCTGGAGAGGCATTCGGCGTAAAATGAACTCCACCGTGACGAGCATAGTGTTCGTTTTGATCTGTTGGTTCCATGGAAACCGCCTCCTTTCCCATAGGGTGTGCGGATGGCGGTAACAATATTGCTTTTTCCTCTTGACCACTCTCCATGCGTAAACCAGGGGATTCTGCTGTCACACTCACAGCTCCTCCCGTGTGATAAGTACCGGTCCATTCATCGTTCGCAGCAGAATTTTTTCCCCTTCCCCCGCGTATTCCGTCAGAGCTACCGCTCCAATCGCTGTCTCTATCTGCACATCCACTCGCACAGGGACAACCTCCAACGCCCGAACCAGCCAATGGGCAGTTTCATATGGGATCTCGTCCGGTGTTCTCAAAATGAGATCAAGGTCACTGGTGGGCTTTACGACAGGTACGCCTGTCGCCAGTTCAAATCCCACACTGCCGACCGGCCCCCAAGAAAGAGAAACTCTCTCCATGATCGCTTTTACGACATCCAATGCTGCAATCGCCTGTTGAAATCGAGATCTCCGCATCTTTTGCCAATCTCTTGCTACAGCCAACCGCTCTGGAGATATTTGCTCCTGCACCAATCCCGGCGGCAGATAAGCCGCAAACCGTTGCTTCCGTTCCTTTCCCCTCACCCCCACAGGAATGAGACCATTCTTTACTGGTGCCCTCCTTACCACTACCCAAGGGGCGATACACAAAGATTCCCCAACCCATTCAGGCGGCGTCACATCCGTGACCAAATCCTTCGCTTTCCCCAACCTCAACAGGTAGTGTGGCAAAAAGTCTCCCATTGCTCCTGCAACAACTTCCGCACTTGAATAGAAGAACGTCGTCCGCCACTCCGCGCCGCTTCCGTCCGCACACGACGGCTTAGATCGCTGGGGTTGGCACGGATATCTGCAATGGATTGGGTGAGTACCGCTTGAATCTTTTGGATGTCGGTTGCCCGCGGCTGATCCGCATCGATTCCGTCAATTTGTTCATCTAAGGCGCCCAAGGTGGCAAAAGATTGGATATCGTAGGCCATAGAGGGAACTTTGCGGGTCACTTCTTCCAGTTCTTCTATGGAGCGGCGGGTGATGCGGGCAGCAGACGGTTTGGACATGGCATGAACCTGAACCCCTTCGTCGTTGAGGGCGAGAAGGCGATTGGCCTGAAATCCGTGTGCTAAAAAGGCTCCGGAGATTGCTTTACCCACGATCAGGGCGATGACGGGGTGGCCCGCCATCCGGGCTGATGCATATGCGTCTGCCGCCGCAGCACAGGCGTAGGAGATACCCAGCAATTCCTCCCGGTAACCATAGGCCTGACTCGGCACATCCACAATGGCGACAATGGCACGACGATGGCCGTCCCGGTCTTCCTCCATCGCTTGACGGACCACTTTTGCGATTGCCCAACCTTCCTCCAACCCGACCTCTCCGTGCCGCGCCCGTGGAAACCGGGCGGAAGGGTTTGGTACAACGGAAATAAAACGGACCGGTTCTCCATTCAGCTGCGCATCGGCGAACTGAACAGAGGGAACCTCCCCTTTTACACCCGACATCCCCGTCAAAGCCTTTAGCCATATGCGCCCTCGGCTAACGGATACCCCTTCCACGGAATGCGACAACTGTTGAATATCGCTTCCCTCGCTGCTCGGTAAAGGCTCCGCCCAGATCTTCTCCAGAGTAGCCCCATCCAAAGGACGGGTCGGATCCACCCGGCTCAGGAGCGATTGATATTCCTCCACCTGTTCCGTACGGTGCAACTTCGGCAGCGGTGCAGCAAAGGCTCGCCGAATCGCAGCTCCAATCGCATCGACATCATCGGCCACCAGTTCATCGATAAACCCGACTCCATGGCGGCGGGTAGCCCCGATCGCATCCCAGACCCGTTGGCGATCGCAGGAGTCCAGCTCCTCGATGCCTGCCTCCTGTTCGATCACTTCGGGACCGTTTAGTCCAAAGCGCCCCTCCCGCGTCATGATCAAAGTAGTAAACAGTGACGCCGTGATCGACATCCCGCCAAAGCATCCCACTTTCCCTGGGATCACCCCGACAACAGGGACATGGCGGCGTAGAGCGACGACCGCTGCGATCATCTCAGAAATGGCTAACAACCCATGGTTGGCCTCTTGGAGCCGCACACCACCGGTATCAAAGATGACGACGGGACGCGTGGTCACGCCCCGCTCGTTGTCGTGAAGTGCTAATTCCAGCGCTCCTGCGATTTTGGCGCCGGAAACCTCCCCAATGCCCCCACCCTGAAAAGAACCCTCAATCGATAAGACGACCGCCGGCTCCCCGTCGATCCGACCGCGAGCGACCACAACCCCGTCATCGCTCTGGGGAACAATTCCTTGCGGAAGCAAATGGGGCGATTCAATTCGATCAAAAGGATCGAGCAATTCCCGAAAAGTTCCCTGATCGAGAATAGAGACGGCACGCTCCCGTGCGCTCAATTCCACAAAGCTCCGTTTAATTGCCTGCTTCATGCAATCCCACCTCCAACGCCTGTTCCAGTCGCAGTTTCACCACGCCGGGTGTGGCTCCGAAATCATTGATTGTCACATTAGCAGCCACATCGTGAATGGTAAAAAATCGCTCCAACACCGCTTGCCATGTTTGGCCAAATCCTTCGCTACCGGTTCTCACGACGATCCGGGCTTTTGGCTCTTCCGAGCCCTCCAGCAACACTTCAAGATCCCCGGAGCCCACCACTCCGACATGGGCTCGATTTTTTAATGGTTTAGTCGCCGCGTATTCAAAGGACAGGGTTTCCATTCCCGCCACCTCCGGTTGGTCTGATATTCCTACCACTCACTCGATCCAAAAACAGAGTCGCCGCCAGCAAGTCGGCGCTTCCCCCCGGGGATGCGCGGCGTTCCAGCAACTTTACATCTAATCGTTTTAGCGCTTCCCATCCCGCAGCAGTGGAGGCTCCTCCCTGTGCTAAAATCTCTCGTGCCCCTGTTTGGGCCATCGTTAACGCTTCGATTCCCCCTCGATGGAGCAAACAGGTATCCTCTACTCGCACGATCAGAGAAACCAGGGTGTCCAATCGAGCGTAACGCTCACTCATCCCACGCTGACGCGCCTTGTGTAAAGTTGGCAAAGCGACATCGATCACATGGGGAAACCCGTTTTGCGCTTCCCCCACTGCTCCCGTCACTCCGTACCGTCTGCAAACCTGAGACCCATTGGTTTCAGCTACCGGTGCCCAACGATCCCGATACCGAGCGATGGTTCCAGCCGTCATCGCGATTTGCTCCGGAGCCGCTCCCCGTTCATGGATCGCCGCACCGGCCACGAGGAGACCTAAGGCCCAAATCGCTCCCTTGTGGGTGTTGGTGCCCCCGGTAGCTTGAAACATCGCCCGCTCCCCCTCCCGCCCGATCTGAGCCAGTTCTTCCCGCAGTTCTTGATCAGGCCTTTTTCCGACAGCAGCATCCACCATCGCAGCAAATGCGTCGGTAAGAGAGTGAGCAGAACGGAGCATCAAATCTATATCGAGATCCGTATGAGCACCAGAACTCTCTCGATCCACCAACCCTGGTTTAGGGGTAAGTTCCGCTTCCTCGATCAAGGACTGGACCGCCAACATCGCCAGCTCTCTTCGATCCCCCGTCACTTTCCCAGCGACAATCGTCAATTCCTTCATCATAACCAACTCCGGAAACGAACCGGTGGCTCATACAAACCACCCGACCATTCCGCGAGATCTTCCACGTTTTTAGCGGCCAGCAGCGAGCGCTTTGCCTCCGTACGACGAATACCCAAATCCTCGGGAAAAGCCACTATCCCCTCGCGGCGCAACTGTTCCAACCGCCCCCTATCGAAAGATAGACCCGTAGGCGATACCCCGGCGATTGCGGACAACGCCTCCCGCCGCTCCTCCAAACTGTGCGCCTGATAGAGATAAGCGATTCCCTCTTCCGTCACCACATGGGTAACATCATCTCCATAAATCATCACAGGAGTCGTGGCCAAACCGGCCCGCTCAGCGACATCGATGGCATCCAGGGATTCAACGATCACCGGAGCGTTCCCTGCTTGGAAGGTCTCCACCATCTGAACCACCAACTTTCGCCCACGGCCGAGGGGATCATCTCCCCTTTTCATCTCCAGCCAGGCGGGCGTTGCATGGCGGCGGCCGCCGGGATCATGCCCCATGTTAGGAGCGCCACCGAACCCCGACAGTCGTCCGGACGTTACTGTGGAGGAGTTACCGTCTCGATCCATCTGCAATGTCGAACCAATAAAAAGGTCTACGGCGTATAGCCCTGCTACTTGTGACATCGTACGATTGGAACGCAAGCTGCCGTCCGGACCGGTAAAAAAGATGTCAGGACGGGCGGCCACATATCGTTCCATCCCCACTTCCCCGCCGAAACAGTGGACACTTTCCACCCATCCGCTCTCAATCGCTGGAATTAAGGTGGGGTGCGGGTTTAACGCCCAATGTTTGCATATCTTCCCCTTCAGTCCAAGCCGCTCCCCATAGGTAGGTAGCAACAGCTCGATTGCGGCGGTGTTAAAGCCGATGCCATGGTTTAGCGATTGGACCTGGTGACGTTCATAAATACCGCGAATCGCCATCATTCCCATCAAGATCTGCAACTCCGTAATATGCTGCGGATCGCGGGTAAACAGGGGCTCCAATTGATACGGCTGATCCGCTTCCACGATAAAATCCACCCATGAGCCAGGGATATCCACCCGCGGCAACTCCTCCGTCAACTCATTCACCTGGGCGATCACAATTCCGTCTTTAAAGGCCGTCGCCTCCACCAGGGTAGGAGTCTCCTCCGTGTTGGCTCCCGTGTACAAATTGCCGGCTTCATCCGCTTTATCTGCCGCCACCAGGGCCACGTTGGGAATCAAATCGATAAAGAGTCGCCCGAACAACTCTAAGTACGTATGGATCGCTCCCATTTGCAGAATGCCGTCTTCCAGCATCTGCGCGATTCGGAGGCTTTGAGGACCCGCATAGGAGAAATCTACTCTCTCCGCGATCCCCTTTTCAAAAATATCCAGATGTTCCGGCCGGGAAATACTAGACATAATGAGATGCAATCGCTGAATTTTCCCCGGATTCACTTGGGCCAGAGCATCGGACAAAAAAGACGCCTGTTTCTGGTTGTTCCCCTCCAACACCACACGATCTTTTGGTGCGAGCAGCACCTCCAGCGCCTCTACCATCCGGTTTGTCGGAATCACTTTTCCTGATGCGCACCGTTTTGCTTCTACAAGGCGGCGGGTCTTTTCCTCTCGCCGCCGGGTCCAGGACCGTTGCGATGGTGGGGTTTGTACGGATGGATTCATCGTTTACGCCTCCTTTTGTATCCGTTTTGTTAAGATTGCAGCCGATCTCACACCACTATCGTCCACCGCCAGCGATCGTACCTCCGGAAAGGCGTTGGTCGCCAAGCGGGTCAAGACAGAGCCGGGTGGCATCTCCACATAAAGGCGGACACCCACTTCCACCAGCAGCGAGGTGGCATCAAACCAACGGACAGGGTGGGAAACCCCCAGCGCCAAATCCTCCTTTACCACTTCTGCTCGTCGTAACAAGCGACCTCGACGATTTCCGGCAAATGGCATACGCGGCTCCCGCACCGTTATATCGTCTAAAGCCGCAGCCAATCGTTTCGATACGCCTTTCAACAAGGGACAGTGAGAAGGAACACTCACATCGAGGAGATGCGCTTGGCGAGCTCCCTCTCTGAAAGCGGCGGCAAATACCTGCTCCAGCCCCGTTATGCTCCCAGCAATCACAATCTGGTCGCAAGCGTTAAAATTGGCGGGGTAAACCGGATCATCCGGTGATTGGACTGATTCCACCAGGGAGAGCAACCGTTGTTCCCCCATGCCTGTCACCACTCCCATCCCATAACCGCGAGGATAAGCTTCTTCCATCAGACAGCCGCGCAACCGTACCATCTGCAGTGCATCCCGAAAATCCAAAACCCCTGCCGTCACCGCTGCCCCGAAGGCACCGACAGAGTGACCTGCCACCGCATCGGGTATCGCCCCCTCTTCCATCAATACACGCGCTGTCGCCACACCGGCGATAAGCAGACAAACTTGTGTCACTGTGGTGGATGATAAGCGTTCGGCTCGATCCAGCTCACGCACATTCTCTTCCAGCACTTCTCCCGCCTCCACCAGGGTGCGGGCCACCGCCGGATGATCGGGCAGATGGCGGAGCATCCCCGGATATTGAGAGCCTTGCCCTGGAAACTGGTATGCAACCCTCATGGACTCCCCCCTTAAATAAGCCCTCTCTTTCTTTACATTTGGTGCCAGATGTGCTACTTTCTCTGGGTAGAAAAATCCGAAAAATCTTTCGCAACGGGAGCGATCGCCATATGACCGCAAAAATCCAAGTGGACAATTCCCTTCCCCATCTCATCGCCAATGACATCACGGAACGAATCATGAACCAACAGTTGCAACCGGGTGAGCAATTACGGGAAGGGGAGGTGTCAGATCGGTTCGGCACCAGCCGTGCCCCGGTACGAGAAGCGTTTTATCTGTTGGAAGTAGCTGGCCTGATCGAACGACTCCCTCGCCGTGGCTGTCGTGTCAAGGCATACAGCTGGTCGGAAATGATCGACATCGTAGAATTGCGCAATGTGATGGAACTTCTCGCCCTCAAACGCTATACCCCGAAAACCGCAGCCCCCCATTTAAAGAACATGCAAGAAATTCTCCGATCAATGGAAGAGCGGTTCACGGAAGATGACAAGGAAGCCTACTCCCACTTAAACCAACAGTTTCACCGTTGTATCATTCGTTTTTCCGGCAGCAAGTTGATTGAGACCCACTACTCCCGCTTAAGCGCTCCCTTGCGTGTATTGATCAACAAGTCCTGGGAAGGGGAAACCCTAGATCAATCGATCAAGGATCATCAGCAGATCGTAAAAACCTTATTAGAAGAGGATATAGAAAAAGCTGCCGAAATCCTAAGTGTACATAATCTAGCTACCATTACCCGGTTAAAAAAGCATTACCAATCTTCCTAAGGAAGCCCTCCCCCTTATCCCAGTAGCGCCCGCAGGAGGAGAAAGAAAACGGAGGGGACCAACAAGCACCCCAATGCGGTGTAAAAGGTGGCGGTCATCGCGCCGTAGGGGACCAGTTTAGGATCAGTGGCTGCCAACCCACCGGCCACCCCGCTGGTGGTCCCCATGAGCCCCCCGTAGACCATGGCTGAACGGGGATTATCCAATCCAATAAATTTGGCGATAAACGGAGTTCCGATCATTACTAAGATCGATTTCACCAATCCCGCTGCGATGCTAAGGGTGATCACATCAGACGCCGCACCGATCGCGGTTCCCGTAACCGGACCGACGATGTATGTCACCGCCCCCGCCCCAATGGTGGTTACACTAACCGCATCCGTATATCCAAACGCCATCGCGACTGCTCCACCAACGACAAAAGAGATGCCTACTCCGAAAAATAGCGAGATCACCCCATTCCAACCTGACTTTTTTAACTCCTCCAGGTTAGCGCCAAAGGCTGTCGCTACAATCGCAAAATCCCGCAGCATCGCCCCTCCCATCAAACCGATACCCGAAAACATCTGGATATCGGCCAGTCCCTTCTCTCCACCCGTTTGAACGCCACCCAGATAAGCCAGAAACAATCCAAGGATAATCGCAATCGCCGAACCGTGTAACCTTCCCTTGGTCAATTTGTCGGACAACACATAGGAGAGATACGTTGCAATCCCCACAATGGCAAAAGCCGCCACCAACCCGTTTTCCTCAAAAACGGCGATCAGCGTCTCCTTCACGCCGGCCGCCCCCCTTCGTTTTTATGTCCCGCTTTTTTCTTTACCCCACTCCCGCTGAGGACGGGAACCAGGAAGAAACCAGCCAAAGTAGCGCAAAGCCCAGCCATGATCGCTAAAGGACCGCCCTTTAATGCCGTTACCACGTTTTGCTGAGCGGCCATGGCGACCACAATCGGGATATACATCGCACTCCAAAAAGAGAGTCCCGCCTTGGATTTCTGGTTCAATTTACCCCTCTTCTCCAGGTAATCCACCGTCAAAATCAACAAAAGCATCGCAATTCCAATCCCGCCCACATTGGCGTCGATGCCGATGAGATCCCCCAACCATCCGCCGATAACCACGCCCGCCAACATACACCCACCCAACAAAGCAACCCCGTAGATTACCATTTTCTTTCCTCCTCTGTATCAGTGCTTAGATCGATCATCGATCGGGAGTTCGGTCGATTGTCGACAATTTTTATCTGAAAAAAAGATTAATTCATTCTATAAAGCGCTTTCATTTAAGCTACCATACTCTTCTTCCTTGGTCAATAGCAACGAATCGATCCTTAATCGCACAAAAAGAGGAAACAAATAAGGCCAACCGTTTGGTGGCCCACATTCCCTTTCTCATGGATGCTAGTTGGGGGAGAACGGATAACCTTACAACCTTGCGTCCCATTATAGATGGATTGCGGGGTTTGCCTATTTTAAGACACCAAAAAAGCGGGTATAATACCCGCTTTTTTGGTGTCCTAGCAAGTCGGTTCCGTACTGGACTTAAGTGTAACGCAAGGCGGTAACAGTGAGCAAGCCGCACCACCGATGGTTCACAAAGCGTTCATTTTTCCCCGAGAACATTTTTTAGCTCGGTGGGAGAGTTTAACCACATCGCCTCATCATTTTCCTGCAACAAATTTTTTAATGCCTGTCTTTCCGTTGTCCCCAACTGATCCAGGCGAATGCGACGCTTGAGTGCATCATCCATGCGGTTGACGTGATCGGCGAGATTTTTCCATCCGCGGCGGGCTTCCCGGTCGATCCGCATCGGACAAGCCGCCGCCCCGGCATAATACGACCCCTGTTCATTACGGTCAATCGCCACCCATACCACCCAATACTCCTTTCCGGCGGGAGTATCGGCGGGGTCGCCGGAAAACTTAATCCCCCGTTCCACCCTGCTCTTGGCATGGATCAATCCCAAATCGATCCGCGCTTCCTCACCGTCAATCAGAACGGATGACAAGTTGCTCAGATTGAGTGTGCCAGTATAATAACCACCGTGGGTAGTGGAATCACCACTGATAATGTTAAATCCGGAACTTTTCTTTTTCGGCATGCTATCGCCCCCCTGTGATCAATCCTTTCTTCCATCTTATCTTATCTGGATACAAGGGTGCAAAAGCGAGTCTATTGATAACTCTCTCCCTTCCAATTTTAAATGATCGCTTTGCTAGGATACGACTTTCTTACTTTCCCTCAAAAATTTTTTAACATATTGACCCGTTCCACCACTTCGCTGCGGTTTAGCTTGGATAGAGCGGGAGTCTCCTGCTCCGGTTGGTTCTGTTCTCTCTCTTTTTTACCCGCTTGTCGGATGGGGAGATGAATATTAAAGGTGGTCCCCCGCCCCGGTTGGCTGGTTACATGCACTTGTCCGCCATGCTCTGAAATTATGCGATGGCAGATGGATAAGCCCATCCCCGTTCCATCCCCTTTGGTAGTAAAAAAGGGATCAAAGATGCGGGACATATATTCAGGTGGGATTCCCGAACCGTTATCTTGAATCCGGATGCTGATCCGATCGCGCACTTCTTTCCAGCGAACAGATACCATCCCTTTATCCTGGAGCGATTCCAAGCCGTTTTGCACCAAGTTGATCAATACCTGTTTTAGCTGTTCCGCATCCGCTTCAATAATAACCGGCGAGGTAGGTGCATACGACTTTAGCTCATGTCCCATTAAGATCGCTTTGGGTTGTAGCAGCTGAAAGACATCGTCGATCAATCGATCCACATTAAACAGCGTATATCGTGCGGGGCGAGATTCGCTCAGATGAAGGAACTGTTTCAACAGATCATTGATCCGATCAATCTCGGGCAACATGATCGATTCCCACTTTTTCACCTCTGGAGATTCCATCGCAGAAATCTGGATAAACCCGCGAATGGAGGTGAGCGGATTGCGAATTTCGTGTGCCAAACCGGCAGCCAATTGGCCGACTGCCGACAATTTTTCCAGATGACGACGCCGTTCTTCTTCCTGATGACGAATCCGCCGCTGCTCAATGGAAAGACGGTGCTCCGCCAACCGGATCAGCTCCGATTCATTTTGCGCCTCCATCGGATAGGAAGCAGTCCCGATGCAATAATTCATCAGCGATCGCTCGGTTCGCAACCCCCCGATCACCGTCTCAATTGTATCTAGACAGAGCCGCATCGCCGAATCGTCACCCGTCAGCCCGATGGCAAACTGATCCCCGTCATAGCGGGCAACCTGAGCATAGGGAGGGAGTTTTTTCTTCAGCAGGCGAGCGATTTGTACCAGCATCTGATCACCGGCATTTATCCCTTCTTTCATATTAACCTGTTGGAAATCGACCAAATCGAGACAGATCACATAATAATACTGTCCAGCAACACTGCAACGAGCCAAACTTTTAGACACTTGCTCCTGAAAGCCGCTAAAGTTGTATAGACCGGTCAGATAATCCCGCCGCGAAGTCTCTTCCAGCTCCTCGATGTACTCATGTAAGCGGGAATGGGCTTCATCCACCTTCTCCAGCAGACGCCGGTTCTGTTCTTTGATCTTTTCGGTCCTTGCACGTGCGCGACGAAGATAGATCGTCATCAATGTCATCGCTAAAAATAACAGAAACGCATTTAGCACATCGCTAAATGAATCGCTGATTGAGAACCCGTATTGAAGCAGGGTATACACACCAAAAAAGAGTAAAGTGGATAATACCGTTTTTTTGGTGGAATCGCGGTCATGCAACACACCTAGCGTAATGAGATAAATCCACAGAGACCACCAAACGCCTGACAGGTAGTCAAAACCCGCCACAAAAAGCAGCACGATCATCGAGTACAGGTGGTGTGGAACGAAATCTCCCCAGTGATGTCTAAATGTTACCAACATGACGATCATCATCGAACTAAAAACGATTCCGGCCCACTTTGCCCCTGGATGCTGAAATACAGTCTCCCAAAACACTCCCAGGGCGATCATCCATTCGGCCAAGAGTTTAACCTCCATTTCACCCTCCGCACACCATAGACAGACGCGGAAATCGGCAAATTGGTTCCCATGAGAAATAAAGGCGGTTCCCTAAAATATCGATAGGATTCCATTTACATCGTTAAATTCCCTTCCTGTAATCGGCTATTCGACAAAATCTATCAAAAAAAGATACGAAAAAGGTCAGGATCGATCGAAGTGAGGAACATTAACGCTTTATCTATGCCTGATGATTGATCAATCTCAAAAGCCCTGCGTAATCGTATATTTTTAGATAATTGACACCGGCTTTAGTCATCTTTATTAATCGGTAGGCATAGGATTAGTATGCACCACAACTAAAGTCTAATGTAGAAAGAGTAGGAATATTGTTGTAGAATTGCCTTGGAACGGACAACCCCGGTTATGACAACTGTGCAAAGAACATCCTGAGGAGGGTCCGATCACGCTCTCAAGGAGGGATCACGGTTGAGCAAAGAACAAAACCTAGCCCGCTCTCTGTTGGAATATTTGGGCGGGAGCAACAACATCGCTAACATCAGTCACTGTATGACACGTCTGCGGGTGACGCCTGTCGATCGGGATGCTGTTCGCTTGGAAGAATTGAAATCGCATACAGGCGTGATGGGTGTCGTCGAGACTTCCGGACAAATTCAAATCATCCTAGGTCCAGGCACCGTCACTAAAGTTGCAAATTTTATGTCCGAAGAGACCGGGCTAAAAGCGGATGAAGTACAGGATCGAAAAGCGGAGATATCCGATCGGAATCGCACTCCTTTTAAGCTGTTTTTACGCAAATTGGCCAATATTTTTATCCCTTTAATTCCCGCGATTGTAGCTGGCGGGATGATTATGGGGCTAACCAATGTCTGTATTCATTCTTTTGATATCAATGAAAGTAACCCCTGGATTCAGTTGCTCACTGCCATCAGTAAAGTGATCTTTGCGTATCTAGCGGTATTTGTAGGGATCAACACCGCCCGAGAATTTGGTGGAACCCCTGCTCTAGGGGGTGTGGCAGGTGGAATGATCATTCTGCCAGATATCGCTGAGATCACCCTGTTTGGTGAAGCTTTGCTTCCGGGACGGGGCGGATTAATCGGTGCGTTGTTGGCCGCTTATTTTATCAGTGTAGTCGAACGCGGTCTTCGACGCATCATCCCCTCTGTGGTCGATATTATCTTTACGCCAACCCTCGCTGTTCTCATCACTGGATTTGCCACCTATGTCGTCTTACAACCGGTCGGGGGCATGATCTCCGACGCAATTACCACTGTTCTCACCGGCCTGTTGGATACAGGTGGCGCAGCAATGGCGGTCGTCTCCGGCGGCGTGCTCGCTGGTACCTTCCTGCCGCTGGTGATGACAGGATTACACCAGGGATTGACACCCATCCATATGCAGCTATTGGACCAGACCGGCTTAGACCCGTTGCTTCCCATATTGGCCATGGCGGGAGCCGGGCAAGTAGGGGCCGCTTTCGCCATCTACTTCAAAACCCGCAATCAAACCCTGCGTAATGTAATCAAAGGTGGACTGCCCGTAGGTATTTTAGGAATCGGTGAACCTTTGATCTTCGGTGTAACCCTTCCCTTGGGCCGCCCCTTTATCACCGCTTGTCTGGGAGCTGCCGTCGGTGGTGCATTCCAAGCTGTATTTGGGATCGCCTCCGTCGCCATCGGAGTATCCGGTTTACCGCTGACCCTGCTGATCGCACCTGGGCAGATCCTGATGTATTTGTTGGGTGTGCTGATCTCGTATGTCGCCGGTTTTATCATCACTTATTTCTTTGGATTTAGCCGGGAGATGGATCAGCTCTACGGCAAAAACACACCTACCACTCCTACGACAACCACGACTGCCGGTTGAGAAAAAGCGTCAACGCCGAATTATAGACTTCTGTAGGGATTTTCAACTCAAACATGAAATGTCGGTTAGGGTGATGGGATGGTGCCGAAGGGAGTGATCCAGTCGGATTGGTCTCGGGAGGGGCCATTCCCACCCACCTTGAAAACTACTGTGCTGCCCTAGGTTATGGCATTTCTATCATAATGCACCGAGAGGACTCCCGCCTCTAAGCGAAGCGTAGGTGGTGAGAGTTTTCAAGAAGGAGCGAGATGATGAAGGCGGATAAAAACGATTGGATCACAGAGCAAGTCCATCCCCATACCCGGAAATTGGACCAGATGACCGCCATGGAAATTGTACAAGTGATGAGCCAAGAAGATCACCGTATCGCTGTAGCGGTAGCGGCTATTCTTCCTACCATCGCCGCTGCCATTGACAACATTACCGAGAAAATCCGTGGTGGTGGACGTCTTTTTTATGTGGGGGCGGGTACCAGTGGACGTCTCGGTGTATTGGACGCTTCGGAGTGTCCCCCCACCTTTGGCACGGATCCAGCACTAGTCCAAGGTCTGATCGCTGGTGGGGACCATGCACTCCGCTTTCCGGTAGAGGGAGCGGAAGACTCCCCAGAAGCGGGAAAGCGGGACTTAATTGAACGCTCTTTTCAAAAAGATGACTTTCTGGTGGGAATCGCCGCCAGCGGAAAAACCCCCTATGTGCGGGGAGCCTTGGAATACGGCGTCATGCTGGGTACAACAACGGCAGCCATCACCTGTAACCCGGGCTCACCCCTCGGCCAGTTGGCCGATTATGCCTTGGAAGTGGAGACTGGACCGGAGATTTTAATGGGCTCTACCCGCCTGAAAGCGGGAACGGCACAAAAGTTGATTCTCAACATGTTAAGCACCGGTACGATGATCCGCTTAGGAAAAACTTATCAAAACCTGATGGTCGATTTAAGCCCGTCCAATGCAAAGTTACGCAGACGCGCCCAGCGAATTGTTGCGATGGCGACTGGTGTCACGTCAGCAGAAGCGGAACAAGCCTTAAACGCCTGCGAGGGAGAGACCAAAACCGCCATTGTGATGCTGTTGGCCACATGTGACGTTACAACCGCCCGCCATCGTTTAAATCAAGCTGAAGGACGGGTACGAGAGGCGCTATCGCTTAACTGAAAACGGTTGTGAAGGAAAACGGCAGCTCCTTATGGGAACACTGCCGTTTTTCCAGTCTGACTGAATGAAAAGTCAACTCATACGGTTGGCCCAACGGGAATAACCGCCTGTCCCCTTCTCCTCACTGGACTCGCTGTTGCGAACGGGTTGCTCCCGTGTCGGCGCTTCCTCCAGGTTATATAACTCCTCCACTTGGATACGAGCCGGTGAAGTGGGATAAGTCGGTGTTTCCTTTACAAGCGCCGGTTGTGAAGACCAACGTTCCCGTTTTTCCCCCTGCCAGGATTCGTAAGACTGGGGACGGGCTTGACGATAACGCTGATGATAGAGCGGAGTCCGTTCATGCTCCTCCAATAGCGTATGTATAATGGTATCCTTCAAAATACTCTTGATCTCTTCACTGCGATAGCCGTTATCCACCCTGTCAACCCATTCGAATACAGGGCCATCTTCTGAGGAAAAAGTGACGTTGCGCTGAGTTGGTGCTAATTCCTGCAATGTGCTCAGCTTGTCACGAAACACATCCCGGTCACAAATCGTATCCAGGGGAAAGTAAACCCCTTTCAAATAAGATTGAATACAATATTTCACCAACAAGGGAAATTGCCCACGCGGAAGGATATCGTACCAATTACGCAAAAATCGGTCCTTCTTGCCCAGATAGACACCCACGGTGATCGTCATCTGATTGACCCACCTTTCAAAATATGTTTTCGCTGACAAACAAAAAAGGCAAAGAAGGTAGCGCCGCATTTTTTTCTCTACTTCCGGCTACGAATCCTTCTTTTGCCAAATATAGTATCAATGGCTTGATCGATCCGTCAACAGAATATTTTGTCGAAATAGGACAAGTTTCCTCGATTCCGTTTAATTTATCACTTGCCGGTGCCGGTGCAGGATTTTCTTATATACCCCTGGTACTTGAATTTTGCGGAACATCTGAAACAAGGGACGTGTATTTACCTCAAATATGTGAAGCCGCCCCTGCCGGTCGATTCCTACATCCAGCCCCAACTCCCGAATCCCGGGAAAGCGCGCATCCAGCACCTTTGCCGTCAAAAATGAGACCCGAATCAGCTCCTCTATAATTTGCCGGGGTTTAACCGGGACTCCTTCCATTCGTTCCAAGGCCTGCCCCAAGGCGACAGGGCTTCCTCCCTTACAATGATTGGTGACAAATTGTCGCCGCGCCGCCACTTTGGCGATCATTCCGCTGATAACCCACCGGGAACCCGGCTTCTGCAGCAACACCCGCACATCGAACGGGCGGGAATCGATGGTAGCCAGGTCGATCCCCTCCTGTATCAGATATTGTTTATGGGGGAGCAATAGGGAAGATAAGGCACGATCCACCCCCTCCCGACTCACATTGCGACATTTTTGCCGAAAACATAACCGATATCCCGCCGTTATCCGCTGAATTCGGACGATTCCGGCGCCTCCTCCCCCTTTGTCCGGTTTGACAAAGACGGTAGGGAATACTTCCAGCATCTGTTTTAATCCGTCCTTTGTAAACCAAAGAGTATGAGGGATAAAGGGACGGAGGAGAGGTTGTTCCAACATCACTTTGGTTTTTAATCCTTTACTGGCGATCTGGCGATAACTTCTCATCCGATGACTGCTCTCCTTCCTTCCCGGAAAGTGGGTACACGACAATCTATTCTGCTTCACCGGGTGCAGGGAATCCCGAGAACGCCCATTTTTGGCTGATTTGGCGCGGAAAAACATTTCTTCAGATTGACGAAGTGACCATGGCGAGACTTGTGCTTTAGTGCAAAGCGAGACCCGGGAACGATGTGACCATGGCGAGACTTGTGCTTTAGTGCAAAGTGAGACCCGGGAACGAAGTGACCATGGCGAGACTTGTGCTTTAGTGCAAAGTGAGACCCGGGAACGAAGTGACCATGGCGAGACTTGTGCTTTAGTGCAAGGGCGCTACACGGAATTGTTCTCCTCTTTCTCGACCAATGACAACATTCGTCTGACGCGCCATTCCTCTCACCGCTTCGAGAAGCGGGAGACTTCTTACGCAATGTGTTAAAATGGAAACATCGAAGCACATTTGTGCTGACTGAAGGAATGTGGGAAAATGGTCACAAATACATTTCAGACCCACTTGCGAGCTTGGCTGTGCTTTTTTCTCTCATCGTTGTTGGTGTTTGCTGTTGGCTATACTCATTATGGAAAAATGATCGCCCAACCGGTCCTGCACCAGAGCAACCACTGGTGGGAAGCGTGGCGCTTTCGAGACGGCCATGTTATCGAAGGATCGCGGGCGCACGTATATTACCGTTCCTCTGATATGAAAGCCCAAGGGCAACTGGTGGCAGCCGAAGCGGATCGGGTGCTGCGCACGTTTGAGCAAGAGTACAATTTTACTCCTACCCGCCCGGTTCCCGTCTTTCTCTTTCCCGACCGGGAATCCCTCCAAAATCACTTTTCTTGGAGTCATGCCCAGAGTGCGACAGGGGTTTACTTCTCTGGTTCTATCTATCTTCTAAACCCTGAGATTTGGTATCGGGGATTCCCACGTGCAGACGAAAATCCGCAGGAGTGGGCGCAACTGTTTCGAGAAAAAGGTCCGCTCGTACACGAAGTGGCCCATCTCTATCTGGACCGGGTCACGGGAGGAAATTATCCTTTATGGTACACGGAAGCGTTTGCCCAATGGGTGGAATACGACCAGTTGGGTTACGAATGGGTGGTTCCCGCTAATCGCTTGAACGATCGGGCGCTATACAGTTACGACGATTTACGGAATCGATTTGACCAATTGGACAACCAAGCATTGGCTTATCGCCAATCTTTCCTGCTGGTCCGGCATATGGTGGAGGAACAGGGTGAGGACAAACTGGATCACCTGCATCGCCTTTTGGGCCGAGGGATCCCTTTTGAAACCGCCTGGGAGCAAATATATGGGGAGACTGCAGCGGAATCCCATCGCCGTTGGCTGGAATAAACCTACCCATCAAATTCTTGTGGGGAGTGCATGATATGAGCGCAAAAATTCTCGTTGTGGAAGACGAGCGTCCCATCGCGGATATTTTACAATTTAATCTGTCTAAAGAAGGTTATGAAGTGGAATGCGTCTATGATGGAGATACTGCTGTCAAACGGGTGTTTGAGGCCGTCCCGGACCTGATCCTGTTGGACCTGATGTTACCGGGAATGGATGGGATCGAAGTGTGCCGCAAGGTGCGCCAATCCTACCAAGTTCCCATTATCATGGTAACGGCCAAAGACTCAGAAGTGGACAAAGTGCTTGGCTTGGAAATCGGGGCGGATGATTATGTTACCAAGCCTTTTAGCAACCGTGAACTGCTGGCCCGGATTAAAGCCAACCTCAGACGGAGCAAAGATCACGACGACAGTTCCTCCACCCCTGCCAACACGCTGCGGGTAGGTGCCGTCACCATTGATCAGGGCAGCTATATCGTCAAAAAGGAGAAAACCCCCATTGATCTAACCCACCGCGAGTTTGAGCTGCTCTCCTATATGGCTAAACACGCAAATCAGGTGCTGACCCGGGAGCATTTGCTGCAATCGGTATGGG
This sequence comes from Desmospora activa DSM 45169, assembly GCF_003046315.1. Taxonomy (NCBI): domain Bacteria; kingdom Bacillati; phylum Bacillota; class Bacilli; order Caryophanales; family Thermoactinomycetaceae; genus Desmospora; species Desmospora activa. The sequence continues at coordinate 483,774 of NZ_PZZP01000002.1, forward strand.
GCTACGACTATTTTGGCGATGTGCGTACCGTCGATGTCACCATCCGGCGGTTGCGGGAGAAGATTGAGGACGACCCCAGCCAGCCCCAATACATCATCACCCGACGCGGAATCGGGTACACCATGCGGGATCCGGGCTCCGAACGGTGAACGGCCATGAAAAAGTGGTTGCATCTCTTTAACAGTGTCCAATGGAAAGTTGTCATCATCTATGTCTGCCTGCTCCTGATCGCCATTCAGTTGATCGGCGTCTATTTTTTCCGCTCGCTGGAGCAGTACTATGAAAACAACCTCAAAAACGAACTAAACTATCAGGCCAATGTTCTGACCGGCCTTGTCTCGGATGTGCTGGAAGATCCCGATTTGGACTTGGAAAGCCGTAACGAAGAAGTGGATCGATTAAACCAGCAACTCGCCTTTAACCGCCGCGACAACGAGGTTCAAATCGTCGACCCGGACGGCGTGGTGATCAGCACCACCGATGACGACAAATCGCGCGTGGGGCAAAAAAACGTAAAGGCGAATCAAGTGATCCAGGGACTGGCGGAGGAGGGACCTGAAATCCGACGGGATACGACTGGACAACGCGTCATGTTGGGCAGTTATCCCATTGAGAGTGATGGTCGGACTATCGGAGCCATCTATATCGAAGCGCCCATGCAGGAGATTTACAATACCATCCGGCAGATCAACCAGATTTTGATCCAGATCACCGGAATCGCCTTGGTTGGAACCGTCTTTTTGGGTATTGTCCTCGCCCGTACCATCACCAATCCGGTCAAGGAGATCACTCAACAAGCAACAGAGATGGCGGAAGGGGATTTCGACCGTCAGGTAGATGTAAAAAGCCAGGATGAGATCGGCCAGCTGGCCAACGCCTTTAACCACTTGGCCCGTCACCTGCGGGAAGCCCTCTCACAAAACGAAGAAGAAAAAGGAAAGCTGGAGTCGGTATTGGCCAATATGAGTGACGGTGTAATAGCTACGGATCGCCAAGGGCAGGTGATCGTTTCCAACCGACGGGCCGAAGAGATACTGGAAAAGGAAATCGAAGAAGGGGAAGTGATTCAGCGGGTTCTCCCCCTATCCAAGCCGGTCCGTTTGCCGCTGTTGGAGGAGAGGCAGACGTTTTTGGAATTAAACCAGAACTCGGATGAGGGTCAAAACGAGGGAACCATCGTCAAAATCACATTTACTCCCATTCGCCGCTCCAGTCAGGAAACTGTCGGTTTAATCGCTGTGCTACAGGATGTGACAGAGGAAGAAAAACTGGACCGGCAGCGCAAAGAGTTTGTCGCCAACGTCTCCCATGAATTGCGCACACCCCTTACCACCATTAAAAGCTATCTAGAAGCGTTGGATGAAGGGGGTGCGATGAAGGACCCTGAACTGGCCAGCCGCTTTCTCGGAGTGACGCGACAGGAGGCGGAGCGGATGACACGGTTGATTCACGATTTGTTGCAGCTGTCGCGCCTGGATGCCAATCAGGCCCGCTTTCACAAACTGCCACTGTCGATCAACGAAATCTTAAAAGGAGCGGCAGATCGGTTCTCCGTCCAGTGTGAACAAAAGGATATCCAATTCCGGCTGCGACTTCCGGAACAACAGCTGCCTCGCATCTACGCCGACCGCGATCAGATTGACCAAGTGTTGGATAATCTCCTTTCCAATGCGGTTAAATATACACCGGAAGGGAAAGATGTCACCTTGTCCGCTCGGCTTCGCTATGACGGCTTTATCCAGGTGGCTGTATCCGATACGGGAATGGGAATCCCCACCAAAGACCTGGAACGCATCTTTGAACGCTTTTATCGCGTGGACAAGGCCCGCTCCCGCAGTATGGGGGGAACCGGCCTCGGACTTTCGATCGCCCGGGAAATCATTAAAGCCCACGGCGGCGATATTCACATCGAGAGTCAGCTTGGGGAAGGGACCACTGTTCTCTTCTCACTGCCCCCATGTGAACTGGAGGTGATTCGATGAGGGAGCATTTAAAATCGATCGCGCTCTTTCTTTTGGTCATCGCCAGTTGTGCTCAAACCGGTCTGCTCTGGTACAATTCCCCCTCGTATGAAGAGCCGCTGCGACCCGATTATATCCAGCCGTTTAAAATTGGGAACGAAGAATTTGAAAAACAGAACCTGTTTGAGTTGACTGCTCCCCCTGAGATCGTATTGCACCGGGAGGGGACGCACCAACAGGTTTTTCCGGAAAACGCCAAACACCAGGATCTGATGGAAAAACTTCACTTTACTCAATTTGAGGAGTTTAAACCGATCACGCCCGCTTCTAACCGTTGGAACGAACTGATGGAACAGGAAGACGGCATTGAACTCCGTATGAACCGGGAGACCAATATCGAGGTGCTGTCCACTCTCTTTTCTACTCGTCCTAATGCCGGTAACCTAGAAACCTTCAGCCGCATCTGGTTTCACGGCAACGGCGACAACACCGCTGTATCGGTCTGGCTGATCTCGGATCAGGATCAGAAAGTAGTGGAGGGAACGGCTCAAATCGAGGATTTTAACGATTGGATCTCATTGGCTGATTTTGAGAACAGCCCGCTGGTCTCCCCGGTATACACAGATGAAAAAGAGCAAGTGAACGACGATTTCCGCGGCGTACCACGGGTGTTTTATTTGCCGGATCACGATCAACAGATGGATAAAAAAACATTCACCCTCAACACCATCGACATCGATGATATGCGTAAGGCGCTTTTTCCTGATCCGTCGTTGGCAAAACGGACACTGGTGCGGGATTCCGTCTATATCTACAGCGATCGCCGCCGTACACTTCAATACAATGGAACAAACGAAACCATGGTATTTAGCAACCCCACCAATAGCACTGTCCAAGATTCATCATCGGCATCGGAGGAGCTCAACAGTATCAACCGCTTCATCAACCGTCACGGGGGATGGACCAGCAACTATCTGCTGGAACGGGTGAATGAGGATTCCGCTAATGAGACCACCCTGTACGATTTCCGCTTGTTTAGCGGAGGTTACCCCGTCTTTTGGAGCAAGAAGGACAAGGAGCATCTCGACACCATCCGCCTTGCCGCTACCAATCAAGGTGTGGCAACCTATGAGCGTTCTCTCCGCTATCTGGTGACTAACTCTGAACAAACCCAACCAGGAGAATTGTTAAGTAAACAAGATTTGTTGAAGCAGCTGGAAAAGCAAAAGCTTCCCTTATCCCGCATTGACTGGATTTATCCCGGATACCGGGCCGAAGTCCAAGAAGAAGCGGTAGAATTAAAGCCGGTCTGGGTCGTGATCGACAATCAAGGGGAAATGAGCTTTATCCCATGATGGGGGGAGGGTGTCGGTATGGATTGGAGTAAAGCAAAAACGATTTTAATCCTGGCGTTTCTAGCGCTCAATCTTTTTCTGGCCGGACAGCTGTTGGAAGCGCAAAAGGAACAATCAGAAGATCGAAACTCCACGGAAAGCACCAAAAGAGAACTGAATCAGCTGGCTCAGGACAAAGGCATCACCATTCTTCCGGTTGACCGACCGACCAATGCCCCCCAGGTTGCCTACTTGGAAGCGACACCAACCGATACTGCCACCAAATGGACAGCGGAGCCCGACGGCAGTAGCAGCAAAACCTGGAATCCACCTACCATCCCGGTAGAAGATTGGAAAAAGCAGGTGGAGAATTGGCGTGATTATCGCTATCATGCGGATGATTCCAATCCCGTGCAACGAGTGTATTATCAGTATTGGAGAGATCGTCCTCTATTTGATGCCAGTTTAACCGTGCAAGTGGAGGAGGGACTCATCTCCGCAATCCGGTTTACCCATTTTGCAATCGAGCAGAATAACGCCGCCCAGCCGGGCGTTACCGCCGATACCGCTCTGTTGAGCTTGATCGAAAGCGGCAAACTGAGTAAAGGGGAAACGATCACAGCTGTGGAGTTGGGTTATCACGGCTCTTCCTATGAAGCGACCGTCCGCGTTTTGTCACCGGTGTGGCGGATCCAGACCGACAAGAAAGTATATTATGTCAATGCTATCACTGGGGTAAGTGAAGTGGCCACTGCCGAAACAACGGAGGGGCACGATAAGCAGAGGGAATGAGGATATCCGATGAGGTATAGTATATTGGCGAGCGGAAGCACGGGGAACGCCATCTACGTGGAGACCGACCGCATTCGACTTTTGATCGATGCCGGTTTAAGCGGCAAACAGTTGGAACAACGAATGAAATTGATTGGGACAAGCCCTGCCTCGTTGGACGCCATCTTGGTCACCCATGAGCATATCGACCATGTCAAGGGATTAGGGGTTTTCGCCCGTCGGCACAAGCTTCCCATCTATATGAACGAAGCGACGTGGGAACACCTTCCCTCCAGTGTGGGAGCGATTCCGATCGAGCAACAACACACCTTCTCCACTTATTCGATATTGGAAGTGGGAAATTTAACGGTGGAGTCCTTCCCCATCTCTCATGATGCAGCCGATCCAATGGGATTTTGCATCCATTCCCCAGCAGGATCATTGGCATTGGTGACCGATACCGGCTATGTCAGCCGTCGGATCGTAGAAAAGGTGACGGGTACCGATGCGGTCATCTTTGAATCCAACCATGATGTCGAGATGTTGCGAATGGGTTCCTATCCTTGGAATGTAAAGCGCAGAATATTGAGTGATACCGGCCATCTATCCAATGAAGACGCTGCTGAAGCGCTGCTGGAGATTATCGGAGGCAACGGGGAAAATATCTACTTGGCCCACCTCAGCCAGGACAATAACCTATTGGAATTGGCTCACTTGACGGTAAAAGGCATCTTGGAGGAGGGCGGATTACAGGTGGGAAAGGATGTCCGTCTATGGGAAACCCATCCGGATCGACCTACTCCCCTGCACCGTTTAGACCGAAAAGAGAAACGAAAGCTGTCTACATAAAGAGCGATTCCATTTCTCGTTCCATCTCTTCCATGGATTGCTTCAGCTCTTCTTCCGTCAGCCATCCCTTTTCAATTAAACATTGTATCAACGCCCCCAACAGAAGGTTGGTGCGGTATTCCGCCTCTTTTAAATCGGCCAACTGCGCTCCCCAATGCACTTCTGTCATGGGATCGCGGCTCGGTATCCGTTTCTGTTTTTTCATTTTTACTTCTCCTTTCAGTAACAATAGGTGGCAAGAGCAACCCGCTTATCATATAATCGAACGTATGAGCGGTGACCATGCACTCTCCTTTTTCATTGTGATCCTGACACTCTCAATCCAAACCTCCAACTAATTTCATTTGTATCAACACACTTTCCTCAAAAAGTGATACAAATCTTGAACAATGGCGCATTTCACTGATGAGCCCAGTTTATCAATCGTATAATGTTCTACCCTCATCCGCATACTGAAAAAGCGACTAAAGGAGGCAATTATCAAGAGGAGGTGTATTGCCGTGAGTTATTATGATAATTCTAGCCGTATCCGCCGTTATCTCGGTATATTTTTGATCGCCCTGATTTCCGCTGTTATCGGTGGATTATTGGTCTTAGGAATCCTGCCGGTCATGGCCCAGACCGGAATCCTACCTCAGCAATTTTTTAGCGGCCCAGCGCTAAACGAGGAAGAGGGTCCAGGTAAATCCGTCAGTGTGGATGTCGATACAAACATCACCAAAGCGGCAGAAAAAGCAAAGCCTGCGGTTGTGGGAATTATCAACCTGCAAGCATCCGGTGATCCCTTTAGTCCGGAAACCGTGGAAAGCGGCACAGGCTCCGGCGTGATTATTGAAAAAAAAGGCGGAAAAGCCAAAGTCGTCACCAACCACCATGTGATTGAGGGTGCTTCCCAAGTGGCTGTCGTCATTCCAGGAGAGAATGGTGGTAAAACGGTCGATGCCAAAGTTTTGGGTTCAGACAAATTGACCGATTTAGCGGTACTGGAGATCGATGATCAAGTTGTAAAAGCAATCGCGGAATTTGGAAACTCTGATAAGATTAAAGTCGGAGAGCCTGCCATTGCGATTGGAAACCCCCTCGGATTGGAATTCTCCCAATCGGTAACCGCCGGTGTAATCAGCTCTCCCCACCGCACCATTGCGGTGTCCGCCACGATGGATATGGATGTCATCCAGACGGATGCAGCCATTAACCCCGGAAACAGCGGAGGGGCGCTCATCAACAGCGCAGGTCAGCTAATTGGAATCAACAGCCTAAAGATCGCGGAACAGGGCGTGGAGGGACTCGGTTTTGCCATTCCTTCCAATGATGCCAAACCGATTATCAACGATCTGATTAAACACGGTGAAGTCCGCCGCCCCTTTATTGGAATTAGTTTAAAGGATTTGGAAACCATCTCCGAGCAAGCACGCAAACAACGGCTTAATTTGCCGGATAATGTAAACGAAGGGGCCGTCGTCATCAATATCCACCCCAACTCACCGGCAGCACAAAGCATGGAGGAATTGGATGTTATCGTCCAGCTGGATGACAAAAAGATCCGCAACAGCTCCGATCTTCGCTCCTACCTCTGGAAAGAGAAAAACATCGGAGAAGAGATGAATATTACCTTTTACCGTCAAGGTAAAAAAGAAACCGTGACAATCACGCTGCAAAAACAACCGTGATCCATCAGAGCCCCGCCGGACCAACCGGTGGGGTTTCCCATTCCAGAATTGAAGGAGGATAACCATGATGGTTGCCGACCATTCATGGTATGCTTGTAAGGAGCATATCGAACTGGTGATCGATGACTATGTCGACCAATATCAACGGGCACCGGAGATTGAACCGGTTGAAAACACCGCACAAACAGGAGCCCGCTGCCGGCAATGCGGAGGAACACCGGCGTATCGCTTCACTCGTTTCGACGGGGAGTAAAGTCCTGGTGCAGCCGCATCAATAATCGCTTTCCTCCATCATTGTAGGGCGGATTTGCCGCCATTGCTCCATACGAACCAGCACTAGTCTCGCCACAGTCACTTCGCCCAAGACTTGCTACATTCTAACTACAGTCAAGGCGGAACGGGCACAGTTATCCATGTGAAGTTATCGCAATCCTTTGTCCAAAAAAGAGGGAGGGTATTATGCATATCCAAATTATTGCCGTCGGCAAGCTGAAAGAGCGATTTTTAGTGATGGGATTGGAACATTATCTGGAGCGGTTATCGCCATATGCAAAAATAGAGGTGATCGAGATCCCCGAGGAAAAAGGGCAGGAACCATTGCGGGAATCAGAAATTCAACAAATCCGCGAGAAAGAAGGGGAACGAATCATTCGTCATCTTTCAGCCGATGTTTATACGATCGCCCTCGCCATCCAGGGTGTCTCCCTCTCTTCCGAAAGCTTAGCCAATCAGCTGGACCAACGCGCTACCTACGGTCAGAGCCGGATCGCCTTTATCATCGGCGGATCACACGGTCTCTCCCGTCATGTGTTGCAACGGGCGGACTATACCCTCTCTTTTTCCAAAATGACTTTTCCTCATCAACTGATGCGGGTTATCCTGTTGGAACAGATTTATCGTGCCTTTAAAATCAACCGAGGAGAGACGTATCATAAGTAGCCGAGCAAAGCGTCATTCATCTCGTCACTTTAGAAGTGGAAGACTTCTGACGTATAAAGATAAAAAAGCCTGCGTCCAACCGATGGATGGACGCAGACTTTTTTAATAAACCAAGCTTTTTTGTTGTGGTATTTACAACTCTTGCGCAAGAGAGAAGATGTCTTCCTTATCTGCTCTCTTAAAACTTAAATTCAACTTTTCACTGATCCGCTAGTCCTATGACCAGGTACGCTTATGAAGTGAAGACAACCCGACGGCGCATCAGATATACGCCAAGTCCCAACAACGTAATAACTGCACCGATCAGCATTCCCAACGGATATTGGCTGGAGGTTTTGGGCATAGCAGCGCCATGCTCAATCTCACCTGTGGTTTGTTTCGGCTCTTTCGGGGTAACCGTTTCACCTGGATCCGGCTGTTCGCCAGGCTTTCCATCTCCCGGTTTTGGACCGCCTACAGCAGCTGCACAGGGATCACCAGCTTCCACTTCAAGCTCCTCATAAAACCAGGTCCAAAACTCTTCTCCATCGACATCGCCAAAGTAATCGACTAAGAGGTCATAGCTGCCCGGCTTTATCTTCTTAAATGTATGTTTGTAGGTTGTACCTTCCACCCAACCGGATTCATGCTCCGCTGCCCACTCTTCCTGCTCCCAATCCAAGAGACCAAAAAACCATTCTCCCTGGGCTGCCTTTGCACCTTTTAAGTTTGTCACCATCTCTAACCCTTTTTCGGTGCAAGCATAGTCCAAAGTGGGAACCACCAATTGGAAGGAATAGGTGGTGGAACCTTTTGCTTTTTTGCCGTCCGCTTTTCCATTAAAGCTAATCTGTGCATCATACCGTTTGCCTGGCTGTGGGTCTGCAAGCTCAAACCAAACATCTGCATACAGGTCCTCTGTGTCTATGACCTGTTTCTGACCATCCACTTCAAACGTCCAAGTCCCTTTTCCACGGTCGGCATCTTCCACATACGCATGAAGTTCCAAAATATCTTCGTTTCCTTGATAGTAGTGCCAAGCGCCGATCGCGGCTTCAACCGAGTCTTGCCCTACTTGAAACGCCAGTATACGCTCACTTGCCACTTTATGAGCTTCTCCGTCCAGGGTTACCGTCGCCACGTATTTCACGGTGACTTCGTATTTACCCGCTTCCAGCTTCTTATAGGTGGCTTTTGCTTCCGTGCCGTTTTGTTTAACTTTTGGCTCATATCCTTCTAAATTGAAGTGAAACACGCCATCGGTCAACTCATATTGGGTCGTGTTGTCTACAGAAGCAGTCACGGTCGCACGCCGTTTTTCCACTTCAACATCGACGCCAAGGGACAAACCTTGATTTATCTCATCCAGGACTGTCACAATATCTTGTTTGTTTTCATCTTCCTCTGGTGTGTTGTCCATTGGTTGATCCAGCCCTGTTTCCGTATCGTCCACAGACGTATCATCCGTAACGGGCAAATTCTCTTCTTGAGGATCCTCTTGTTGAGATGAATGATCCTCTTGTTGGCTGTTGGATTGATCCGGCTCTGCAAGCGTTTCCTCTTTTGTGTTTTGATCGACCCTCTCTTCCGTCGTTTCTACCGCTTCTTCCGGTTCATCCGCGAAAGCCATACCGGGCATCGCGACAGCAAACAATAGTAGGAACACCATCGCCATTGATACAATTCGCAATGTTCCCTCTCCCCTTAATCTTATTTAGTTTTGATCCAGCAACATCTTACCACGCTCTTCGCTGGATAAACAATATAAGGAAATTGATCGCTATTTTTATCTGTTCAGCGGAAACTTCAGATCCATTTTTTAAAAACAGTTGTAAAAACAGCTTTTATTTTAGTGTTATTTTTTATAAACGTAAATGTTATAAGAAAACTACCCTCAGCCTACTGGAAATTCGACAAAATCAGCCCAACTCCTGCGCAAAATAGATCCTTTTGCCTAGAGCGATCGGTTACCCACCGTGTAAAAAAAGAAAAACCAGCAATCACAGGATCGATTGCTGGTTGCTGGTGCAATTTTTATCAAGCATATACGGGACGAACCTGGATCGTCTGCTCCCGACCCGGACCGACGGAAAACAGCGTAAGAGGAATCCCGGTTAGGTGGGTAATGCGTTCGACGTAATGCTGTGCAGCCAGGGGAAGATCGGAGAGGCTGCGAGCCCTGGTGATATCCTCAGACCAACCCGGCAATTCCTCATAGACCGGCTCACATTCTGCCAGCATATCCAGGTTGGACGGATAGTTTTCCATCACTCGTCCGCGATAGCGATAAGCGGTACAGATTTTGACCGTTTCCAAACCGCTTAAGACATCCAACGAATTGAGAGAGAGCCCAGTAATCCCGCTTACGCGACGCGCATGCCGTACCACCACACTATCGAACCAGCCCACACGGCGCGGACGTCCGGTCGTGGTCCCATATTCCCGTCCAACTTCCCGAATCTGCTTCCCGATTTCATCAAACAACTCCGTTGGGAAGGGGCCGTCTCCCACACGGGTGGTGTAAGCTTTGGCTACCCCGATGACGTGACGGATTTTGGTGGGACCGACACCGGAACCGATGCAAACGCCTCCTGCCACCGGATTGGAGGATGTAACAAAGGGATATGTTCCCTGATCGATGTCCAGCATCACCCCTTGCGCTCCCTCAAACAGAACGCGCCGTCCCCCGTCGATGGCATCATTTAACACCACCGATGTATCTGTCACATAGGGCCGAATTTGATCGGCACAAGCCAAGTAGGGTTCATAAATCTCTTCAAACGTAAATCCAGTGGTATCGTACATTTTTTCTAGCAAACGGTTTTTATCTTCCAGGTTTTTCTTCAACTTTTCCGCAAATTGATCCCGATCCAACAGATCCGCCACCCGAATTCCGGTACGGGCTGCCTTATCCATGTAAGCGGGCCCGATCCCCTTACCAGTGGTACCAATTTTGCCTGCTCCCTTACGACTCTCCTCCGCCATATCCAGCTTGATGTGATAGGGCATAATCACATGGGCCCGATCCGAGATATGCAGATTTTGGGTAGACACCCCATGCCCCCGCAAATATTCCAGCTCTTCCACCAACGCTTGCGGATGTAGCACCATGCCGTTCCCTAACACGCATCGCTTTTCTCCATAAAAAATACCTGAGGGAATCAAATGGAGCTTATAACGCTTCCCTCCGAACACAATGGTGTGTCCTGCGTTATTCCCTCCCTGATAGCGGGAGACTACTTCCGCTTTTTCCGCCAGAAAATCGGTGATTTTCCCTTTTCCTTCATCACCCCATTGGGTACCGACCACGACCACCGTCGACATCTGTTCATCCTCCTTCGCGGCGTAAATCCGAACGATTTTCATTTTCTTCTTTATCAGTGTAGCGGTATTTAATGGTCTCTGTCAACAAAAAACACGAACAATATCTATTTTTATGCTCGTGTCATTCGCGTTTAATCGATTTTGTTGGAAGTTTAACTATGCCATTTCCTCTTGACCGTGCCGTACATCTAAACTGAGGAATTTATTGTAGTTCTTGAGGAACAGTAACTCCACCTTGCCGACGGGCCCGTTACGGTGCTTAGCCAAAATGACTTCAATAATATTCTTTTTCTCCGATTCTTCATTGTAATAATCATCCCGATACAAAAAGGATACAATATCTGCATCCTGCTCAATCGAGCCGGATTCCCGTAAATCGGACAACATCGGCCGCTTGTCCTGACGCTGTTCAACGGCACGGGACAACTGTGAGAGCGCGATTACCGGCACGTGCAACTCCCTCGCCAATAATTTGAGAGAACGGGAGATTTCGGAGATTTCCTGCTGCCGACTATCACGACCGCTGCCCTCAATTAACTGCAAGTAATCGATCAACACCAAGCCTAAGTCTTGTTCCGCCTGTAAGCGGCGCAGTTTTGCGCGAATGTCGAAAACCGTGATTCCTGGGGTATCATCGATAAAGATTGGGGCTTCCGACAAAGTGCTGATGGCCATCGTCAGCTTTTCCCAATCCTCATCACCGAGATGACCGTTACGGAACACTTGGGCGTCAATATTCCCCTCCGCCGCCAACATCCGCTGCACCAACTGTGGTGCCGACATCTCCAAGTTAAAGATGGCAACAGGCTTATTGGCGCGAACGGCAACATTTTGGGCAACATTGAGCGAGAATGCCGTCTTCCCCATGGCGGGACGTGCCGCCAAAATGATCAAATCTGATGGCTGAAATCCGGCTGTCATGCGGTCAAGGTCGGAATAACCCGATGGAACGCCGGTCAGTTTCCCCTGGTTGTAATGGAGCGACTCAATCCGTTCAAACGTCTCCATTAGTACTTCTTTGATGGGGACAAAACCCTTGCTCATTCGGCGTTGGGAAATTTCCAAGATCTTTTTTTCCGCCTGATCGATCACATGAGCGACTTCCTCAGCTCCACTGTAACCGGATGTGGCAATTTCGGTTGCAGTCCGGATCAGACGCCGCAAAATCGCCTTTTCCTCCACAATCTGCGCATAGTAATCCACATTGGCCGCCGTCGGAACCGTACCAATCAGTTCAGTCAGGTAAGGGACCCCCCCTACCTCATCCAAACTTTTGCGATCCTGCAAGGCGGAAGTGATGGTAACCAAATCAACCGGTTCCCCTTGTTCCGATAAATCGATCATTACTTGCAATAATCGCTGATGGGCCTGCCGATAAAAATCCTCCGGGCGCAGGCGCTCGGTAACAGTGACCAGGACACTCGGCTCAATCAGGACGGCACCTAACACCGCCTGTTCCGCTTCTTGGTTGTGGGGGGGCATCCGATCGGCAAACAACTCGCTCATGAACCTTCCTCCTCCAAGACGCTACTCACCTAAAAAAGAGCTCCATCACGGATGGAGCTAAGATTGATAACAAAACCTTATTATTTTTGCTCCAACACTTGGACGGAGAGCGTAGCCATCACTTTAGGATGGAGTTTAACTGGTACTTTGGTGACGCCAAGGGTACGGATCGGCTCATCCAGTTGGATTTTTTTCTTGTCCACTTGCAGGCCATGCTTCTGTTTGAGGAGTTGGCTAATCTGTTTGGAAGTGACCGAACCAAACAGTCGACCACCGTCGCCTGCCTTTGTGCGAATGGTGATATCCGCTTGCTCCAATTCTTGAGCCAATTGCCGGGAATGCTCCAATTCTTTTTGTTTTTGTTCCGATTCCCTTCGCTTTTGATCCTTTAGGGTGTTAATATTACCGGCGGAAGCCTCAATGGCCAACCCCCGGGGCAGAAGGAAATTACGGGCGTATCCTTCCGCCACTTCTTTCATTTCTCCCTTTTTCCCCTGCCCTTTTACATCTTGCTGAAAAATAACTTTCATTCGGCGTCGCCCCCTTCTTCTATCTGTCTCAATACGTCCATCAGGCGACTCCGCGCCTCATCGATGGAGATTCCCTCAAACTGGGTAGCAGCGTGAGTCAGATGTCCCCCGCCTCCCAGCTCCTCCATAATTACCTGAACGTTCATTTCCCCCTGTGAACGAGCGCTGATGGATACCTTTCCATCCTCGCGTTTGCCAATGACAAAGGAGGCCCCTACTCCTTTCATGTTCAACAGGGTATCCGCCGCTTGGGCAATCACGAGTTGATCGTAAGTTTCGGTTTCTTCGCCCACGGCGATCGCCATTTTATCGTATACCACTTCCGTATTTTTGACAATCTCCGCCCGTTTGACAAAACGGTCCAGATCCTCTTGCAACAAGGATTGTACCATCGCCAAATCAGCTCCGTGGCGCCGTAGAAAAGAAGCGGCCTCAAAGGTGCGGGATCCGGAACGGTAGGCGAAGCTTTTTGTATCGACAACGATCCCCGCCAACAGGGCTGTCGTTTCCACTTTCCCCAGGTTGAGACGTCTTTCTTGATACTGCAACAGCTCGGTCACCAGCTCACTAGTGGAGGAAGCGTAGGGTTCCAGATAGACGAGCACCGGATCGCGTACAAATTCTTCCCCGCGTCGATGATGATCGATCACCACGACCCGTTGCGATCGGTCCACCAACTTCGGTTCAATCGTCAGGGAAGGTTTATGAGTATCCACCAATATTAACAGCGTATTGGCATTTACTTTCTGCAAAGCCCGTTCCGGGGATAGGACCCGCTCACGTAAAACTTCACTACGATTGATCACATTTACCAACCCCGCGATGGAGGGGTTGGATTCCCCTAAAACGATGTACCCTTTGCCATTGGCCAATTCGACGGCTTTTAGCACGCCGATGGCGGAACCCAATGCATCCATATCCGGTTGCACATGGCCCATAATGATTACCTGTTCGCTGTCCTTAATCAAGTTGGACAGCGCATGGGAAATCACTCGCGCCCGCACCCTTGTCCGCTTTTCAACCGCATTGGTCTTTCCGCCGAAAAAGACGACTCGGTCCCCGTCTTGCAACGCAGCTTGATCTCCACCTCTGGCCAGTGCGATATCGAGGGCGGCCTCCGCGGCATGTGTCTGTTCCACCATATTGGCTCCTGTCGTGGCTACCCCGATACTGAGGGTGATCGGGATTTTGATCTGCCTCGTCATGTCTCGCACCACATCCAGGATATCAAACCGGTTTTTCTTTAGTCGTTCCAACGATTCCCGCTTCATTACCATAAAGAATTTGTCGGAATCCAACCGGCGCAAACTGATTTCATTCGTCTGCGACCAGCGGGTAACCGCCGATATCACATCGGATAAAAGGAGTGTCCGTTCCTGCTCATCCAAGCCAACACCCGCTTCATCGAAGTTATCCATATGCAGAACGCCGATGACACTCTGTTCCCGCTCATACCGTTCACGCAACCGTTCCAAACGAGTGATGTCCCGGAAAAAGTATAAACGTTCCTCCGCCTGATGGATCACTTCAAAAACGTGTCCCTCTACTTCAATCTTTTGCGGCTGGGCCGCTTCGCTTAAAGCGGGAAACAGCTCCGATACGGGAACACCCACCAATGATTCCGCCTTGGTCATCTCTTTGATAAAGGGGTTGTGCCAAGCAACGCGATTTTCCCGATCATATAACAGGATCCCGAGAGGCATCCCCCCCATCGCCGCTTGATGGGCTCCCTTTACGCGCTGGGAAAGGGTCTCAACATAATCGATAAAATCCGTACGAAACTGCTGCTCAGCCCGTACCAGAACATAAGCCAACAGGAAAAATACCAGCAATGCGACTAGGGCATATTGCCAGCGGTAAATCCCCAACAACGCGATTAAAATTAAACTGAAGCACATGGCGAACACCATGTGCGCTCCGTGCCACCGTTTTGTAATAAAATTCGGCATGATGACATCCCCTCAAGCCGGAAAACCGATCTTTCGTTTCCTGGTTCCTATTGTACCCTAGGCTTGACTGGATTCAAAGCGACTACCATTGATAAAGTCGATCCCATTATATTCCCTTGCAGTTTTCCTTAGTACCGACAAGCTTCCCTCTACCACAACCTTACTCTCAGGTTTTAATGGTGTGGAAGGGATTTTTGCAAGCAGAACCCATGCTGCGCCTCTTAAAGAAATTATTTTTTGGACTCCATCCGCTTTCGCCACTCTGTTCCAGTATCCACGATTCCTAACAGATGGATAAAAAAAGAGAATAACGGGATGAGAAGCGCCAGCACTCCAACCAGAACTACCCAACCATTCCCTCGATTCCAACGATGCAACAGGAACGCGGAAAAAGCCAACCCTTGCACAAAAAAGATTAAAAACATCAACGTAACCGTTGTGCCGGCAATAAAAGAAATCGTTCCCCCCTCTAAACCAAACAACAACAGTAACAACAATGCGATAAAGTAAAAATAAAAAAAGGGTCGGGGCAAGCGCCATTCCCGGATCGGAGGAAGGTATTTCCCGGGCAATCCCTGGCGCATCAGCAAGCGTCGGCCCAATAGGAAGTTAAACAGAGGAAAGGGAATTGTGATAAAGAACATCATAATCGGAAGAACGAGGTTTAATGATGGGGCTTCTTCCATGTCCACTGCATTTAAACCGTAGTTTTCCAACGTTTGCTGCGTGCTTTCCCACTGTTGTTGCCACATGGATTGGAACTGTCCCAATCCGTCAAACATCCAGGTAGCGAACAGGAGTAACCCCAACACTCCCAGCCACGTTGCCACCCACCCGCCTAAAACAACGTCAGTCCCGGTGGATTCCGGCTTTCTGTACAGTTCCCCCATCAATAGACCGATTCCGGTGGCAAACAGCCATGCGGCGATCATCGTCGGTCCGACTAAAAGGGAGAGGATTCCGCAAATCGTCACCGGAAACAATGCCGATTTCCAGCCGTTTTTGGCGCTAAACCAGAAAAAGGGGAGCGGAATAAACCATAAGCTGATGACGCCTAGTGGCGTTATTATTGAGAGAAGGAGCAGCAAATATAGACCAACCGTTATCAACCCGCCGCGCACATCTGTAAATGGAGACAATCCGTGGTCACCTCTTGCTGATATATTCTTCCAACTGGGACAGATCACCATACCAGTCTTCCAGCTGATGCCGCTCTCGTGCCGCCTCCCGCAATTTACGGGTAACAGCCTGGTCCACTTCCCGATAAGAGAAACCGACACGCCGCGCCAAGACATAAGTAGCCACTACCAAACTGGCCAAACTGTCTTGGATCAGAGAGCGGTTGGCATGATGCAATCCTTTATATAAATTGGCGATTTGATCCAACATCTCTGTTTTTAACCATTCGATCACTTTCATGCTTTTGGCGATGTGTACGCTTCGCTCCGGCCTGCTCATCGTCAGCACTCCTTTTTGGGAAAGCGTGATAAAAAGTATCTTCCACACAGAAGAGGAAGAATCCTCCTTCTGTCCCAAGCAGGAATGTGAATGAAAAAAGAGACGTGTGACACGTCCCTTTTTTGATGCTCAGTCCGTCGTGTACGGCAAAAGCGCCATTTGCCGAGCACGTTTGATTGCCCGGGTCAATTGCCGTTGATATTTGGAAGAAGTTCCTGTCACCCGGCGAGGGAGAATCTTCCCGCGTTCGCTGATAAACTTCCGTAGCAAATCGACATCTTTGTAATCGATATACTCGATTTTATTTACTGTAAAGAAGCAGACTTTACGGCGTTTATTGCCTCTGCGTCGAGCCATAGTTAGCCTCCTCTCTTTTCGACTGTTATTTAGAAGGGTAAATCGTCATCGGAGATATCAATCGGTTTGCCGTCATCTGCAAAGGGATCGTCTGAGGAATTGCGGTCGTTCTGAAATCCGTTTCCACCCTCGTACCCCGGATTGCCGCCTTGCCCACCGGAACCACCGGTAGGGAGAAAACGAACATTGTCCGCCACCACTTCCGCTACGCGGACCTTACGACCTTCCTGATTTTCATAGTTCCGCACCTGTAGACGGCCTTCCACCGCCACCATGCGTCCCTTTTTCACATAGTTGGCTACGTTTTCCGCTTGTTGACGCCAAACGACAATGTCGATGAAATCCGCTTCCCGTTCCCCTTGCTGATTGGTGAAAGGCCGTTCCACTGCCAACCGGAAACTGGTTACCGCTACACCGTTCGCCGTATACCGCAGTTCCGGATCCCAAGTTAATCGACCAATCAAAACCACCCGGTTTAACATTGGCAACCTCTCCTTTTGGGCGAAGCCCCCCTAATCAGGTGTCCCGTGAGGGGCAACCTCTCCTTTTGGGCGAAGCCCCCCTAATCAGGTGTCCCGTGAGGGGCAACCTCTCCTTTTGGGCGAAGACCCTCCAATCAGGTGTCCCGTGAGGGGCAACCTCTCCTTTTGGGCGAAGCCCCTCCAATCAGGTGTCCTGTGAGGGGCAACCTCTCCTTTTGGGCGAAGACCCTGTATTGGAGATTTGGAAGGGTCATCTCCCTTTTCGGTAGAACCGCAACGCTTAAAACATTTTAGCCAAACCTTCTGCTCAATATTTACTCTCTCCAGCGGGCTCTCCGTTGTGTCCCCGATTGGTGAGATGCCCTTGTTGGCCGTGGTTACTTTTGTTTTTCCGGTTTATCATCAATGTTGATGACCATGTGACGGATGACGTCGTCATTTAACTTCAGCTGTCGATCCAATTCGTTAACCGTGTCGGTATCGCCATGGAAGGTAACCACTGTATAGATGCCTTCGCGATAGTCGTCCAACAGGTAAGCTAGACGACGTTTGCCAAAGTGCTCCTGCTCGATGGCTTCACCGTTGTTTTGGGAGAGAATCCCTTGGACTTTCTCACGGGTGCTGTTCAGCTTCTCCTCGTCCAACTCGGGACGAACGATGTACATCAGCTCATATTTACTCATTATGTTCCACCTCCTTCTGGACTTGGCGGCCCCTATCAGGGGCAAGGAGTGAATAGTCATTATTCACGATAATACATTTTACCAAAAGCACAAGCATGTGACAAGATTTTAGGGAAAGGGATTTTAAGCCTGCGTGCTCTCGCCGTTTGCAAAAAGGAAGATAACGTCCACTCCGGCCCCGATGCTGCCCCTCACGGGACACCTGATCAGTGGGGCTTCGCCCAAGCGGTTGGGAACGGCAAAAAATCGCTGCCACTCAAACATTAAAGCGAAAGTGAACGACATCGCCGTCGTGAACCACATAATCCTTTCCTTCAGAGCGAAGCAGTCCCCGCTCTCGTGCTTGGGCCATCGACCCGGCTTCTAAAAGGTGATCGTATGCAACCACTTCCGCCCGGATAAAACCCCGTTCAAAGTCGGAGTGAATCACCCCAGCCGCTTGAGGTGCTCTTGTGCCTTCCCGGATCGTCCAGGCACGCACCTCTTTTTCACCGGCGGTAAAGTAGGTGATAAGGCCCAACAGCTTGTATGCGGCTGCCACCAATCGATCCAGACCGGAAGAGGCTAAGCCTAAGTCCGCTAAAAACTGATCCCGTTCTTCCCCTTCCAGCTCCACAATCTCCGCTTCCAACTGGGCGCTGATGGTCACCACTTCCGCGCCTTCTTTCTCTGCTTGTTCAATCACCTGATGCACAAGCGGATTCTCATCCGGTGTCGCCACTTCCTCTTCCGCTACATTGGCCGCATACAGCATCTTTTTCATGGTCAACAAGTTAAGAGAGCGGATCAACCCTTTATCCTCTTCCGACAGATCTACTCCCCGCGCCGGCTGCCCTTCAGCCAAGGCATCCCGCAGCTGTGTCAACAGCGTATATTCCTTGATCGCTTGCGTATCCCCACTCTTTTTTTGGCGATGAAGTCGTTCCAGGCGGCGTTCTACCGTCTCCAAATCGGCCAATACCAACTCTAGGTTGATCGTTTCCATATCACTAACAGGATTGATCTTGCCAGATACATGGGTAATATTGTCATCTTCAAAACAACGCACCACATGGATGATCGCATCCACTTCCCGAATATGGGACAAAAATTGATTTCCTAACCCTTCTCCTTTGCTTGCCCCTTTGACAAGTCCGGCAATATCTGTAAATTGAAACGACGTGGGCATCACACGCTGAGGATTGACGATCTCGGCCAAACGCTCTAACCGTTCATCGGGAACATCCACCACCCCGACATTAGGGTCAATGGTACAAAACGGATAATTGGCGGATTCGGCTCCCGCCTGGGTAATTGCATTAAACAAGGTTGATTTGCCTACATTGGGCAAACCGACAATGCCGGTGGTTAACGGCATGTAGCTTCATCTCCTCTTTTAATCATCGTTACCGCATCTCATGATAATCTTTGTCCATTATAGCGAAACCGCCCCCACCTGTCTTGACCACTCCCCATGCGTAAACGCAGGGGATTCACCACAGGCACTTCCTACGGTCGCTTGGGTAATCCCCCGTAACCGGGAGAAATTGACCAAGCTCAGACCGTGGGCCCCACGGCGATCAATCGTAGACCTTCTTGCAAGAGATTCTTCGCTGCGTTGATGTCTCGATCATGGTGTTCATTGCATGCTGGACATGTCCATTCTCTTAAGTTTAACTTCTTTACGTCTTTGTTTCGATACCCACAACCGCAACAGCGTTGGCTGGAGGGAAAGGTTTTTCCAACCTTCACAAGTGTTCTCCCGTGCCATTGTGCCTTGTATTCCAGCATGGTAACAAACTCCGACCAGGAAGCATCCGTAATGGCTTGGCCAGGTTGTGATTCTTCACCATGTTCTTCACTTGCAAATCTTCGATGCTGATCACTTGATTTTCGTGAATCAACCGCAAAGACAACTTATGAAGGAAATCACGGCGGGCGTTTACAATTTTCTCATGAATCCGGGCAACTTTGATCCGGGCCTTGTTCCAGTTGGAACCGCCTTTGCTCCGTCTGCTCATGACTCGCTGTGCTTTCGCCAGTTGTTTCTCATATTTTCGGAAATATTTTGGCGCATTTTCTTTCCTGCCATCCGAAAGGATGGCGAAATCTTTTAGACCTAAGTCAATACCAATCGCTTTGTCTTTATCGACGGGAACATAGGGGCAAGCATGCATTTCACAGCAAACCGACACAAAATATTTCCCCGATGGGGTACGCCGAATGGTAGCGGAAAGAATTTTGCCTTCTACTTCTTTTGATTTTGCAAACTTGACCCATCCGAGTTTGGGTAGCTTGATCTTGTTGCCTATGACTGCAATCGACGGTTTTCCTTTTGGATAGTTGCATTGACTGGTGTAGGATTGAACGGGATTCCTGCGACTTTTGAAACGCGGCTGATCATTCTGACCTTTAAAGAAACGAGAAAAGGCATCCGCTAGATCCTTCAAGGCGTTTTGCAACGAAGTGGAATCTACCTCTTTTAACCATTCCAACTCTTTTTTCAGGCTGGGAAGTTGATTGGAGCAAGCCTGATAGGTGAGCCCTTTCCCCGTTTGTGCATATTGTTCATTCCACTTGGCTAGAAAGAGATTGAATGTGAAACGACTGCAACCAATGGATTTGTTGATGAGAATTGCTTGTTCTTTGGTTGGATACAGACGAAACCGAAACGCTTTGTGCATGGGTCACCTCCTTGGTTGAGTCTCAGTGTACTGTTTCACTACTTCCAATGAAACCGTCCCAACCGTTGCTACAAAATAGACGTTTGTCCATAGTGAGGGGATTCGTGATTTCAAGTGCGGGAACTCTTGCCTTAATACTCGTGATGGATACCCTTTGAGATGCTTGACCACCTTGTGTATGCCGAATTGGGGATCACATTGTATGAGCAAATGGACATGATCGGGCATGATCTCCATCCTTGAAATCGTCGTTTTCAAGCCGGTCACTTACAGGCGAAGATGGTCAGGCTTGTGAGAGGGGTAAAAAAACCCTCCCTCGCCTGACGCTCGCTTTCATACCCATAGCTGAAGCTAGGGGTTTTCCCGCTCGCAAAGATATAAAAAAGCCCCTCTTTTTCATGAGGGGCATCACGATTGGGGTGGATCCGTCGATGCCAATACTTTTTTCATCCGCTTCTCAAATTTTGAACGAGGCAATAGGACACTGTGTCCACAACCGGTACATTTCATTCGAATATCCATCCCCATGCGAATCACTTTCCAAGCGTTGGTTCCACAGGGATGGGGCTTTTTCATCTCTACGACATCCCCGAGCTGGAAGCTTTTCCGCTCCATCGCTTCCTCCACCTTTCTTTATTCCCTCTATTATAAATAACTCATTTTCCCTCATCAACCGGGTTAACCGTTTGTATTGCCCAGGATTCGATTGTGGGGTAAATGCTGAATAGCGGTCTTGATCGTCTTAAATAAACGAATATGATTGCTGATCAGGATGAGTGGGCCATTGTGAGAAAGGCGTTCGCTTCCATCCACTTTAAACCATGGTATCCCAAACCAGATACAAGAATCTCTTATCTCCCTCTTCCATTGTACCCGGTTTTGATTCTTTTTCCTATGCAAGCGTTACCCCTGTTTATGACGGTTCAAAGGGTAGAGAAGAATCATCGTAAGGATAAATAGATTGAGCACTCCATACAAAGGATAAAGAATGGTAACCAAATTGGCGAAACCAAGTCGGGTAAGGGGGACGAGAAGCACTAAAATCCCCCCTCCAATCAACCAATGCGGTAAGGATAAAACCGTTGCAAAGCGAAATGCCAACCCATGCACATTGCTTACCGCCGTCGTGTAGATCGCAAGCCACAAAATCAAAGAGATCGCCATCACCCACCATGGTGAATACGAGTGTATCAGGGCGAACAAAGGAATCTCATACTGAGAAACCAAGTCCTCTACACGCAACAATGAATAATTATACAGGAATGCGATCATCCCTAACAGTGATGCGCTTAAAATTCCCGCCACCCAAATCTCACCGCTATGTCGAATTTGTTTACCCAGCGTGGACAGTACAGCCAGCAAGGACAGCATATTAAAAGCGGCATAAGTAATGGCGGAAGGCCAAGAAGGTAAGGCAGGGGATGTGATGGAAGCGGTGAGGGTCGGCCAACCGTAGGAGCTTAAAAATTTTACACAAACCAGTATCAACACTGCCGTCATCACCGGAATCAAGATAACGTTCATTGAGAGAAGCCCCCGTAGATCAAAGAGAAGAATCAAAACTACCGCTGCAACCATCACCCATACACCTAAAGCAAAAGAACCGCTCCATTGCTGTATGGTGGCACCACTTCCCGCCATCATCACCAACGTGCTACTGAGTAGAGATAAAACAACCAGCCCGTCAAATCCCTTGGCCATACGTGGCCCGATTACATGGGATAATACTTCGGAATAATGACGGGTCTGCTTTTTCCAACTGATAAATAGAATCACCATACTGGCCGCTAAAAAGAGAACCATTGCCAGTAGAATGCTCCAACTGCTGCTTTGACCGTATGAACCAAAAAACTCCCATATCTCCCGTCCGGAGGCGAAACCGGCACCAATCGTTGTTCCTACGATCGTCATGCTTAGTTTAAGAGATTGCCAGAGTCGAAAATGCATCAAAATCCCCCTTGTCCGGGTTGTCCCTATATGTATATTTCCTGACAGGGATCCGTATACTAGTAAGGATTTGAAACTATTGCGGAGGTTGACGCCATGCGTGAGCCAGTTCCCTCTTTTTCCAGTCCCGGTCGGGTCAAATATACCCATCCCAGTGCCGAATACCGATGTGCCGATTGGTTGCAGCAGGCCATACACTTGTATCCTCAAACCAGCGAGTTGGCATGCGTCTGCGTCGGCACCGACCGATCAACCGGCGATTCTTTGGGACCGCTCGTTGGATCGCAATTGGAAAAATCATCACCACCCTTTTTACGCGTTTATGGAACGTTGGACGAGCCGGTACATGCCGTCAATCTGCAATCTACTTTAATCAAGATGAAACGAGAATTGAACAATCCCCTCGTAATCGCAGTCGACGCTTGTTTGGGACAGCTCTCCAGCGTCGGTTGGATTCAAGTGGGAAATGGCCCCTTAAAACCAGGTGCCGGAGTAAATAAACAACTTCCGGAAGTCGGACAGGTGCATATCACTGGAATCGTAAATGTTGCCGGATTTATGGAATATTTTGTTCTGCAAAACACTCGCCTTAGCATTGTGATGAAAATGGCCAATGTTATTTCCAACGCCGTTCGCCGTGTGGCGATTCACCATGGAGAGCGCGTGTTATAAGAGGGGGGGCGGAGGTAGATTTTCGCCTTCGTTCCATGCATGGACTAGCAAATCACTCATCGTCTCGCTCCCAAGCCTCGCTCTTCGGAGGTATAAAAAAAACAGACCTGTTTGGCCTGTGTTGACAAAGGATGATAGACCGAGTTGATCTGTTTAACAGAGTAGAACCGTTACGTTTTTGTATTTGATTCGTTTCCATTCTCCGTATCCACTTGCATTGAATCTTCCCGTTCCACTGTGGGTTTAATCGCCCGTTGAATCGCTTGCCTTTCTTCTTTTGACAATCGGTAAGAGGAGTCTCCTTTTTCCACCGGCTTCGCATAGATATAAGATTGCCCCTGATGACTAAACAAGCTACTGATCACCACGCCATCTTGGTACTCATCCAACAGCGCCAGGGAAAAGCTCATATCCGAAGCCTGTTCACCGATTGCATTGTAACGAACCAACCCGATATTTCCTTTTAACCGTCGAGCTGATTCATCCAAATGGTACAAATATCCCAATACTGTATCTTGATCAGCACGGTCAGACGCCAAAATGGTTTTTAACGTATTTTCCCGTGCAGGTTCGAGCAACTTTTTGATCAATTGTTTCTGCTGGTGCAGACGAATCGTTGTCACGACACACCACATGCCGACCAATAATTGCATGATTACCAGGATCAATAATACCTCTAGCCAGTAGGTTTGCAACCAATTCAACCAAGTTTCCACCCGAAACTTCCTCTCTCCTTAGTATGACTATCCTCTCGAATACCATAGTTTACAATGCTATTGCCAACCCTGATCCCAGAACGGTCGAGGTGGTTATTCGTCTTAAACCCCACTTGGGAGGTTACTCGGTCGGATAAAATGAAAATTCATCAATTGTACCGACTTCGGACAAAAAAGAGCCCAGATAGGCTCCAAGCGCCATTCAGCAACTTTGGTTTAGGAAGAAATTTCTTTTAACATGATTCTTAGCCGTCCCTTCATTCCTTCCCCAATCATCTACAACCGAAAGCCGACCCTTTCAATTAGGTGAGCGCATCTACAATCTCTGTCACTGCTTCTATAAATGTATCGATCTCTTGCTCAGTGTTAAAAAAGCCGGGACTGACACGCACCGTTCCCCCACCTGTTTTTGTTTCCAAGGAGCGATGAGCCAGAGCGGCACAGTGATACCCTGCCCGTATCGCGATCTCATAATGTTGATCCAAAATGGTGGCGATCTCTTGTACATCGACGCCATCCACTGTAAAAGAAAGGACAGGGAGTGCTTCACCGTCGGGTAGCAGCAATTGGACACCGGCAATGTCGCAAAGTCCCGCGATCAAACGGTGGACCAGTTCCCATTCCCGACGATGGATGGTTTCTATCCCTGTCTGTTGCACAAAGCGGACACCGGCGTTTAATCCGGCGATACCTGGTGTATTAAGCGTTCCCGCCTCAAAAGCCACCGGCCGATCAAGCGGTGGATTCAATTCCTCCGACCGGCTGCCTGTTCCACCATGGATCAGCGGTTGCAGCGGATGTTTCGGATCTACATATAATCCCCCGATCCCTTGCGGCCCCATTAAACCTTTATGGCCGGGAAACGCCAACATTGTAATCCCCATCGCTTCCACATCAATCGGCACTATTCCCGCCGTTTGGGCTGCATCCACCAACAACGGAATATGGCGGCTTTGGGCCAATGATCCGATTTCTGCAAGCGGGTGGATCGCCCCGGTCACATTGGAGGCATGTGTAACCACCAGCAACCGAGTAGATGGACGAATCGCTTTTTCCCATGCGTGACTACTGGCCAACGAGGCCTGTGGCGGTAACCATGTTACCTCGATGACACCCGCTCGTCGCAGTGCCTCCAACGGTCGCGCCACTGCGTTGTGCTCCCATGCGGAGCTGATGACATGATCACCGGGACGCAATGTACCATGGATAGCTTGGTTTAGTGCGTATGTGGCACTGGGGGCAAATAATAAATGGCGGGCATCACGAACCGCAAAGAGATTTGCCAACGATCGGCGTGTCTCTTCTACCATTCCGGCGGCTTGGCGTGCCAAGCGATGCCCGCCTCGTCCGGGATTAGCTCCGTATTGATTGATGCTCTGGCTCATCGCTTCTGTCACTTGCGGTGGTTTGGGCCAGCTGGAGGCGGCATTGTCTAAATAGATCAATGATGAACCCCCTATTCCAGAATACGATCTTTTTGCAGCAGTTCCAATAATCGCTCCAACTCCCGTTGTGAAAAGTATTCGATTTCGATCCGCCCTTTTCGTCGACCTTGGCGAATTCGCACCGGAGTATTAAATGCTTCTTGCAACAAATCTTCATAGCGTTTAAAGGCAGGATTGGCTTCCGGGTTCGTTTTCTTTTTCTTTTTTACCGGTTGTGATTGCAACTGTTGAACCTGCTCTTCCAGCTGGCGAACACTGACTCCCTCTTGAATCGCTTTTTTGGCTAAGCGCGTCTGTACCTCTACATCCTTTAGTCCCAACAATGCACGGGCATGTCCCATACTCAATGTTCCACGTGAAACATAATCCTGTACATCCTGAGGAAGCTGCAATAATCGTAGAAAGTTCGTCACATGGGGGCGACTTTTACCAACGCGCTTCGCCAAAGATTCCTGTGTGAGCGAAAAATGATCCATCAATTTTTGATACGCTTGTGCAATTTCGATAGCGTTTAAATCTTCCCGTTGCAGGTTTTCGATGAGAGCAATCTCCATCATCTGTTCATCGGAAAACGATCGTACCACTACGGGAACTGACTCCAGTCCTACTTCTTTTGCCGCACGATAACGCCGTTCTCCCGCTACAATCTCGTAACCTCGAATACTTTTGCGAACGACTAAAGGTTGAACGATACCATGCTCTTGAATCGACTCCTTCAGTTCTTCCAAGGCATCACTATCAAAATGTTTACGCGGTTGATAAGGGTTGGGACGTAAATCCGTTACCGCCGCTTCCTGAATCGGATCCTCCTCATTTACCAGCGTATCGGGAAAAAGTGATCCCAACCCTTTTCCCAGTCCTTTACCGGCCATTTTGAATCACTTCCTTTGCCAACTCCACATAGCATTCGGATCCCTTTGAACGGGCGTCATAATGAAGAATGGGCGTTCCATGGCTAGGTGCTTCACTTAAACGGACATTGCGTGGAATTACCGTATTGTATACCTTCTGCTGAAAATATTTTTTTACTTCGTCCATCACCTGAGTGGATAAGTTAGTCCTACCGTCAAACATCGTAAGTAATACTCCTTCGATCTCCAATCGTTTATTTAAGTGCTTCTGCACGATCCGGATCGTATTTAAGAGCTGCCCCAACCCTTCCAACGCGTAAAATTCGCATTGAATCGGAATCAACACCGAATTGGCGGCAGTAAGGGAATTAATGGTCAACACACTCAGGGAAGGTGGACAATCGATCAGAATAAAATCATAGTCGTTCTGAATCCCATGAAGCGCGCGTTTCAAACGATGTTCCCGTGAGAGCGTCTGTACTAGCTCAATTTCAGCTCCCGCCAATTCGATTGTAGCTGGAATTAACGATAAACCTTCCACACTGGTGGAATGAATCACTTGGCTGACAGGTGTTTCATTGATCAATACATCATAAATGCACTGATTGACATCCGCCTTATTAATCCCTAAACCGGATGTGGTATTCCCTTGCGGATCAATATCCACAATCAATGTTTTCTTCCCTTGATGTGCCAAGCTGGCACCTAGATTAATCGATGTTGTTGTCTTGTAGGGTAGGAACCAAGCGCCTTGCCATACCGCAATGGCCGGTTTCTGTGGAACCCCCCTCCGAACCGAACGTACACCTTTCAATGTATTCGGCTCTCCAGCCGTTCCTGAGCAATTATAAACGATGAGCAATGATGGGCCGATTCCTTTGATCACTAATGGATCCTACTGTAACTGCGAATATAATATATAAAATAATGTCATAACAACTGTCGATGCAGTCACACCGTATATCGTGCTCTGGATCTGCCCATCACCGTGCCGAGAGATAGCGAGGATCATCGCACCTCTTCAACGGTTCGTTGAAATAGGTTAACATTTGTTCCTTCCCATCTTCATCCTGGTATCTTATCCCGATCATTTTTTTACTTCCGCCGCCCTGTCTCCGCTTTACTTCGATCCCGTACTTAGCCAACACCTGTTTGACCGATCGCTTCTCCTTACGGGCAATGGTCTTTGCCAGACTGTGATAATGATAATACCTGAACCTTCCCAGTTTGGCGTTTACATCGGCAGCCAAGTGATAGTAGCTGTACAATTCCCTGATCTCAGCAGTGTAACGTCTGATGAGATCAGGCACAGACCAATGGATTCTGGCATGGTGATGGATCGGTATCCCGTTCTTACAAAAAGGGCGGAGCTTAGTGCGGATGACATCACCTGGCACCAATAACCGTATATCTGGGATGACTTTCTTTTTGGTTTCCGGGGAGAAATCCTGAATTGATCGGGTGATCTCATAATCGAGAAATCGCACCCTTTTCTCTGCTGGATTAGCAATATAGACTGTATCTAACTCCAGCTTGAGAGTTTGTTTAAGAAAAGACTGGATCTCATCCCTGACCGCCTCCGCCAATCGTTTAGATCCGGTGATCCCAACTACAAACCTATCCGCAAAACGGATATATTTCACCATGCTATCGTCGCCATCAATGAGGCCCTCATTTAACCGACTCCCGACCCGTTTCAGCGCATTCTCCGCTCTTTCGAAGGTGCGCATCTGCTCGGGTTTGTTTGCTTGAACCCTGCCGTTGCTGTAATCAAGCGACAACCTTTGCAACAATGTGTCCAATTCATGCAGATAAATATTGAGCAGCAACGGGGTAATTCCTCGCTGTATAACCAGAGAATCGTCCGCTGGGTTTACTTCCACATAACCTGCGCGGAGAAACCGGCGAATGAGTTCCAGCAACCTACCATCATCAATTTTGCGGGAGAGCAGTTGAATAAGTGTATCATGGTCGAAATGAGAAACGTTTTTGATTTTACCCGTGATAAGCCAATCGGCTTTCCCGAAAGATGCCTTGATTGCAGATAAAGCGGTTAGATGACTTCGCTCAGGTCTGAAGCCGTGTGAGGATTCCAGAAACTGAGGCTCATAAATAGCCTGAAGAAGTTGCCGTAATCCTTCTTGGACCAGTCTATCTTCAAAGGAAAGGCATCCAGGCGGTTGCTGGCCGCATGGACGTATCACTGGCTGGGGATGGTACGTTTCTGTTTTCATCTTTTGAATGATGGCGTCCACGATCTCCATTGAAAGCTCGCTAGCTTTGGGTTCGGACCCAATGTAAATATGCCTAAAAGCATTCTGGTACAAGTCTGGATTATACAAATGACGGTACAGTCTGCGGAAGACAAAACACTCATCGTTTTTTGCTTTTTGACTCAGTAACGATATGATTATTTCGGCTCTCTGCATTTCGCATTCCTCCATAATCCCATCGTTTGAACGACCTGCCCCCCTTCGCCATGTGACAGGCTTTCCCTATCTCGGACTACTACGGGGGCTCCGTAGCCTTAGCCGACCGGCCCTTTATCGATGATGGACACGCTCCGCCTTAGACTATCTCCGTTTAGAATCGTGAGCACAGCCGGAAGTGACTTAGGTTCCCGTTCGTTCCTTTTACGCATCTCCGATGCGCTGAAAAGAGAATAGAGAGTATGAAGAACACAGGCAAATTCCTTCATAATTCTCCTTTGCGTGCGTCTCAATCAGCTTTCGCACACCCCGGTGGTCAGAGCCAAGGAACTGGGTTTCAAGCAGTATAGCCTTAACCTTATCACTTCATTGGTCTCGCCCGATCCGGCTGTTCGCTGACTTTACAACCGATGGGCTTTGCCGGCATGCGATGTTCCCCTCCAGTGTTTCCACCTCAGGTTAGCCGGATAACCATGGGATCCCTCTCCAATCCCAACCTCCTTTGAGGCATTGCTCACCATCCCTTACGGACGCACGCCTACTCCACCTTTTTGATTGGCGATCGCTACAATTCGACCCATGTTGTTGTGTACACCTCTTTCAACGTGATAATCATAAGGTTATTTTTTAGGAATACGAATGATCACTTCATAGCAATCGTCCCGTTCATGTTCATCTGCCGAGACGGGCAATCCCGATTGTTTCACCATATCCACCGACTGGCGGATGGTATTTACCGCGATCCGAACATCACGGGAAAACGACTTTCGTTTTGCTTTGGGACGTTTTTTCTCCTCCGTCCACTTACGCACACGTTCTTCCGTCTGTTTGACATTTAACCCTTTTTCCATGATTTCGTGTAACAATTTTAGTTGAAATTGGGGTTCATGTAGACCAAGCAATGCCCGGGCATGGCGTTCTGTCACTTTTCGGTGCAACAAAGCATCTTTTATCTCGGCCGGAAGTTGTAACAATCGCAGCTTGTTGGCCACTGTCGATTGTCCTTTCCCGAGACGTTGAGCCAAACTTTCCTGTGTTAAGTGATGAAGTTCCAATAACTTCTGATA
Organism: Desmospora activa DSM 45169; assembly: GCF_003046315.1. Lineage (NCBI taxonomy): Bacteria > Bacillati > Bacillota > Bacilli > Caryophanales > Thermoactinomycetaceae > Desmospora > Desmospora activa. The sequence continues at coordinate 513,356 of NZ_PZZP01000002.1, forward strand.
CGCCATCGCTTCTTCAATCGCTGACAACCCTTCTCGCTGTAGGTTTTCAATTAAAGAAGCCGAAGCTGCTTGTGTGTCGGTCATATTCCGTACCACAGCGGGAATGGTTTCTAGACCTAATTTCTTGACGGCACGCCACCGTCTCTCCCCTGCGATTAGCTCATATCCATGATCTCGGTTTCTCACCACGATCGGCTGAATCACACCATGTGTACGGATCGATTGACAAAGCTCGTCCATGTGATCATCCTGAAAAATGTTTCGCGGCTGATAAGGACTGGGGTGGATTTCGCCGACCCTTATCTGTTTCACCTCATCCACCTCTCCCTTTTCAGCCATACCGAAGAGGCGGGTGAACGGCTCTTTCATTCTCATGGACACCACCTATTTAATAGTACCGGCCAGAGATTGGTCAGCTCTTCCTTACTTATTCTCTATTGTATCGAAACTACCTGCACATGGAAATCGGGAAAATGTTTCACGTGAAACATCCCTTTTTCCACATCACTAACCAAAATGAACTATTTTCGCCATAGCGGATAGACCATTTCTAATTTCATGCAAATGATCTACAAATAACGGAAAATCAACGGTTAAACAGCGCATAATGTCGAAATATGACCAATTCTCGCCGCTTTATATTGACCCTAATCATCTAGCCTTGGTAGAATCAAAATTGAGAGAAAAAAGACGCCCTTCGACAAAAAACGAGGAGGAGCAATTGGTATGAGCACACCCATATATATAGGAAATGATCAAGGCTATTACGGTACAAAGGTTGTTAGTCGCAATGGGGACAAATTCCTGAAGATGTTTATCCGCAACATGGTCGTTCCCAATCGTGTCGGTGAAATCACGTACAACAATGATCCGCACAACATTATGTACCGGGAAAAAGAGAGAGATCCGGAATGGTTCGTCGGTAAACTGGCCATTGAGCAGTCCGCCGACGATGAGTTGTTTGATTCCCATGAACGTCGCTTGTTCAGCCCTACCTGGTTCCGTGAACAAGAGTATTTAATTATGTTTCGGGTTAGTACAGGCTTGATGCTCCAGGGAATCAGCGACAGCGAACCGATTGTCTCCGTCGCCCTCCCAACCGACAGCTATATTGATTATAAAGAAGAGTTGAAGCGGCGTTTGGTCGGAAAACACAGCTTTGAAATCAAACAGGGAAATATGCCTTATCGCCGCATTGAGTTTGAAATCAAACGGGAAAACTTATACGTCATCAGCCAACCGATGGCCACCTTATTCCATATCGCCCTGGATCGAGAGGGTCAGCTTCTAAATGAAGATCTGTTTATTCAAAAGGTAAGTATTAACGACTTAGGGTTTGGTACCTCTGATGTAGAAACCCTTCACGGTGAAACCATCATTAAACGGCAAAGCTTTACGTCGCGTCATGCGATGATCAATGTTTATCAATTGCTCTCAAAACGTTTAGCTGAATTCACCCGTGAAGTTGACCCGGATAAAACCGGAAAAGAGTATCCGATCTGGAGCTTAAACCGCGTGATTCGATCCGGCGAAATCAGTTTCAAAGGCAAAGTTTACGATGTCAAGGAAATCGTCAACAGCTGTACCCAAGAAGTTGGTGTTGCATTAGTGGATGAGGTTTGGAATCGGCTCGACTTCGCCGATGACATTACCTACATCATTTTGACTGGCGGATCATCGATCCCCTTCAAACCTCATTACCGCGACCGCTTTGGCGATAAATTGATCTTTGCTGAGGATTACGGTATTGACGCACAATTTGCCAATGCTTTCGGCTTATGCAAATTTACCCAAAGTAAATCCAAATCCGTTCCGCTAAAAACACAGCAAGAAGTGGCCGCTACCATTCAGGAAGAGTTCAGCGTACCTAATTCCGCGGAAAAGCGTGTCAACCGTGGCAAAAGCAGCGCAAAAAAATAACCGCATAACACGGATTCCGTTATCCCTGTAAGATCCCCCAGGGCTTTCCCTGGGGGAATCCATAAATCCAACATCGCAGCGATCTTACCCAAGATGAAACCCATCAAGGAGTCGCTTTTTTTGTCTTTTCAGAGGTTGATTGCACCGGTTAGGCACAATTCCAGTTACAAAGGAGGGAAGTAAAATGGCAAATACGGGCGGAGACTACGATCTGATCGTGATCACAAAGGGCCAAGCAGGATTGGAAGCAGCTAAAGAGGCCGCCCGCTTGGGAAAAACTGCTCTCATCTTGAAGCTGAATCCTGGATCGATTGCGTCAGTAATGTGTAGCACATCGATGAACGGTTCCCCCGGCGTGTCTGCTCAGGAAGGAGTAGAAACGGAACGACTCTTTCTAATCGAAGATCAAGATAGAGGCATCCGATCTTTCCACAGTGAGCGCTTAGAGGCGGATGCCCGCCATTCCGTCTATATTTTACAAGGAGAACAGGAAGATACGTCTGCTGTCGAGCAAACTTCCCACGATCCAATCGACACCCCTTCTACCTCCTATTCCGTCGAAGAGTCAACCTTCCCAGAGGAAGAGATAGAAGCGGAAGCAACTTATGAAGCTTATGACAATAAACCCGATCACGACCAATACGATGAACGCGATCAGTTCAAAGAAACGCTCCGGGAAAGGGATATTCAAACCCGGCGCAAATTATTGCAGCGCCCTTCGCTGAGCAACCGAAAACCGAAACCGGCATCAGCAGATTCAGAAAAAAAGAGCTTTCAAAAGCGGGAACCGGAATTGCGAAAGCGCATGTCTCGAAAATATCCACAACCCGGAATTAAAAAGAAAGAGGATCGATGGGAGCAAAAATCGTCGACCCAAGCCTTGGAAAAGTCTCAACTGCAGCCGTTCACCACTTCTGCACGGGAAAAACCATTTAACCGCAAATCGGAAACAACGGAACCACCCGAACAAAAAACAAACCAGCGACCGTCGATTATTCCACTAAACCATAAAAATAAAAAATCCTTCCGTCAGGAGGATTCCGTCCGTCCCACCAATCCACCGCAAACCAGTCCTATGGTTTGGGAGGCCAATGAGAGCGACTCTATTAAAAAGAAACAAGCACAAACGGAAGAACACAAAGTTGAACGCGGCGAATCACGGAAAAAGCGACAAAGTTCCTCTTCACCCTTGAACTCTTACCAACCATTTCAGCAGCCTAAAGGAACGCTGAACAAAAAGGCGGAGCCACCCCGCGCTTCCAAAGAAGCCCCTTTTTCACGGAAAGAACGAACATCGCCACCCAATAGCAAGGATTCACTCTCGTCAAGCTATGGACAAGATTGGTCCGATCGGAAAATGACGAGGGGCCCTTTATCCGACAAAAAACAGGAAAAAGAAAAACAACAGCAGGAGCCTTTATCCTCTGCTCCATTCGCAACCAAGCGCAATAGCGGGCAACAACCCTTTATGAATCAGGAAATGGCACGGCACGTATTACGCAACAGCTCACAAGAATCGGGATTAAAACAAGATCACATCGATATCGAAGACCCTTATGGTCAGTCCTATGAAGATTTCATGGAACCTTTCCACAGCAGCGAGCAAGAACAACAATTGGAGAAACGAAAATTAGCGCTACGAGGTTTGCACAACTTAATCAACAATTTGGGGTGAAGGAAACCCAGGATCGCGTTTTTCCCGATCCTGGGTATCAACACCTGACCGCAGCCCATCAAGCTGCCTTTTTTTATGATTTACTCCAACGGCTTTCGCTGTGGTGTTCCCGCTTTACGTGGATATGTACGGGGAGTGGATCTCTCTTTGGATACGACGACGAGATGGCGCATACCCGCTTCTTGTGGTAACGAACAAGGAATTACCGTAAAGTCTTCTTTCCCTCCCAAAGTGCGAAGCGCTCGCTTTGCCCCCTGGATCTCCGTTTCAATTTCGGCTCCCTTTAACGCGACAAACCATCCACCTGTACAAACAAATGGCAAACAGTATTCCGCTAAGACATTCAACTTGGCCACTGCCCGTGCAGTCGCTACATCCAACTGCTCACGGTAGCGGCGCTCTCGAGCCACTTCCTCCGCGCGGCCATGTACCGTTTGCACACCTTTCAGCCCCAACAATTCCACCGTTTCCTGCAAAAACTGAACCCGCTTCCGCAGGGAATCCACCAATACCAACTGTAGATCGGGAAACACAATTTTAAGCGGAATCCCAGGAAAACCCGCACCCGTCCCTACATCCACCAGTGACCGCACACGCTGCATCGGCACAGCATCGATCATGGTAAGGGAATCATAGAAATGTTTAATATAAATCACTTCGCTTGAAGTGATCGCCGTTAAATTGATCCGCTGGTTCCATTCCAACAGATGGCGTCCATATTGTTCAAACTGTTCCCGTTGATGCGAAGTCAAGGAGAGACTCCATGCCTCTTCTACCGCTTGTGCCAACCATTCCGCCTGTTCGCTCATCACCATTCCCCCTTGTTCCCATAAAAAACCCGGTCGACCGTTTCCGTTGCTGGATCCAGTCCGGCCGACCGGTTGGTAAGTCGTCTTTTAAACGCTAGCGCTCTTCTTTCCCCCCTGCTCAATATAAACCAACAAGATGGAGATATCCGCAGGATTGACGCCGGAAATTCGAGAAGCCTGCCCCAGGGAAAGGGGACGTACCCGGTTCAATTTTTCACGAGCTTCCGTCGAAATCCCCACCACTTGCTCATAATCGACCCAATCGGGGATTCGTTTATTCTCCATCTTGCTCATTTTCTCCACCTGTTGCAGTGACTTCTTGATGTACCCTTCATATTTCAGCTGGATCTCCACTTGTTCCGCTACATCCGCAGGAATCGGTTCATCGGCGGGAGCGATAACCTGGATATGCTCATAACGAACTTCCGGCCGCTTAATCAACTTCGCCAATTCCACCGCGTTATCCAGTTCACTCGATCCTAGCTCATGTAACAAGGATTGCACTGCTGCAGTCGGTTTGATTTTGGTGTGACGCAAGCGGTCGATTTCCCGTTCAATCGCCTCCCGCTTTTGCGTAAACCGACGATACCGCTCCTCTGAAATCAGCCCGATCTCATAACCCAGTTCTGTCAGACGAAGATCGGCGTTATCATGGCGCAGCAAAAGCCGATATTCTGCCCGGGAAGTGAGCAACCGGTACGGTTCCGCCGTACCTTTGGTCACTAGATCGTCAATCAGAACTCCGATATACCCCTGGGAACGATCCAGCACAACCGGTTCTTTTTTTTGCACCTTGCGAGCGGCGTTAATACCAGCCATAATTCCCTGGCCTGCCGCTTCCTCATAACCGGATGTGCCGTTGATTTGACCAGCGGTAAAAAGTCCCGGTACCCGTTTTGTCTCCAAACTGGGCCATAGTTGTGTCGGCACAATCGCATCATACTCGATCGCATACCCGGTCCGCATCATTTCTGCCTGTTCCATTCCGGTGATCGTGCGCAGAAATGCCTGTTGCACATCTTCCGGCAGACTAGTGGACAACCCTTGTACATACATTTCTAACGTGTCGCGACCTTCCGGTTCCAAAAAAACTTGGTGCCGATCCTTATCGGCAAAGCGAACGATCTTATCCTCGATCGAAGGGCAATACCGGGGACCCTGCCCCTCGATTTGACCGGAATACATCGGTGCCCGATGCAGGTTGTCGCGGATAAATTGGTGGGTGTTTTCGTTGGTGTAGGTAAGCCAGCAGGGCAACTGATCAGTGATCGTTTGTGTCGTCTCATAGGAAAAAGCACGCGGTTCTTCATCCCCCGGCTGAATTTCCATTTGCTCCGTATCGATCGTCAGTTTATTTACCCGCGGTGGCGTCCCCGTTTTAAAACGAACCGTCTCAAAACCCAGTTCATGCAGATGATGGGCCAGATTGATGGCGGGTTGTTGGTTGTTCGGTCCGCTTTCATAAGCGAGATCCCCGATAATCACCTTCCCGCGTAAATAGGTTCCGGTAGTGAGAACCACCGCTTCCGCACGGTATTCCGCCCCTGTCCGGGTGATCACGCCTCGGCAGATGCCATTCTCCACCAGCAGACGTTCCACCATATTTTGATGCAGAACCAGATTGGGCTCGTTCTCCAGGGCTTTTTTCATCTCCTGCTGATACAACACCTTATCCGCTTGCGCCCGCAGCGCATATACCGCCGGCCCTTTGCCTGTATTAAGCATCCGCATCTGGATATGGGTTTTGTCGATATTGCGCCCCATCTCACCGCCTAGCGCATCTACTTCCCGCACCACATGCCCTTTGGCCGGGCCACCGACAGACGGATTACACGGCATGTACGCAATCGTATCCAGGCTCAGGGTTAATAACAGCGTGGAACATCCCATCCGCGCCGATGCTAAAGCCGCTTCACACCCCGCATGACCGGCCCCTATCACAATCACATCAAATTGTTGCCCATGAACAGGCATCCTTCTCCCTCCTTCACTTACCCAGACAAAACTGAGAAAAAATCTGATCAATCAAATCTTCCGCAACTGCATCCCCGATAATTTCCCCCAGGGACTGCCAAGCATTTTTCATATCGATCTCCACCATATCCAGAGGAACCCCCATTTCCAACCCCGTCTTCGCTTCCTGGATATGGCGTAGGCTCTCTTTCAATAAGTGAATATGGCGCGCATTGCTCACATAGGTAAAATCCCCGGACTGGGCACGCCCGGCGAAAAACAGATCGACAATGGCTTGTTCCAACTGATCCAGCCCGGTTTCCTCCTTGATAGAAGTGGAGACGAGTGGAGTCTTCCCAAGCAGAGAACGTACTTCTTCCACATCCAGGCCGGAGGGGAGATCTGTCTTGTTTACCACCACAATTGCGGTGTGGTGTTTCATTTCATCGAGAAGACGTCGATCATCAGCGGACAAGGGTTCCGTATAATTGAGCAGCAACAATACCAAATCCGCCTCTTCCAATGCCCGGTGGGAGCGTTCCACACCGATCTTTTCCACTACATCTTCCGTCTCCCGGATTCCAGCCGTATCCACTAATCGTAGGGGAATACCGCGAACGTTGACATATTCCTCAATCACATCCCGTGTGGTCCCGGGAATATCGGTCACAATCGCTTTATTTTCATGGGCGAGGGCATTGAGCAGCGATGATTTGCCTACATTGGGCCGCCCGACGATCACCGTGGCGATTCCTTCCCGATAAATCCGTCCCTGGCGTGCGGTGGTCAGCAATGTTTCCACTTCCTGCTCCACCTGATCGCATCGTTCCCGCAACCGTTGTGCCGTCAGTTCATCGGCATCGTATTCAGGATAATCCACATTTACCGCCAAATGAGCCAAGGTTTCCAATATATCTTGACGCAGCCGCTGCACCAACCGCGACAGCCGTCCTTCCGCCTGCCGCATCGCCACCTGCGCGGCACGATCCGTCTTAGATCGAATCAGATCAATCACGCCCTCAGCCTGAGACAGATCGATCCGCCCGTTTAAAAAGGCGCGTTTGGTAAACTCCCCCGGCTCCGCCAAGCGAGCCCCTGCTTCCAGCAACGCTTCCAGCACAGCTTGAACTGGCACTAATCCACCGTGACAACTAATTTCCACCACATCTTCACGAGTAAACGTGCGGGGTTTTCGCATGACGGTTACCAACACTTCATCGATTGGATCCCCATCGGTAAAAGGGTAAACGACATGTCCATAGTGAACCGTATGGGTGGAAGCTTCCGTCAAAGCCTGCTTCCCCTTATACACACGGTCCACCAACGGAATCGCATCAGGGCCGCTAACCCGGATGACCGCGATTCCCCCTTCACCGACAGGAGTAGAAATCGCCGCAATTGTATCGGTTTCCATTCCCGCCACCCCCATTCCTTCACATTGTTTACCAAAAGTAGGCCAATGATATCCCGATCCGCAATATCCTTGATATTTTATCTTACCATACGATCAGGTGAAAACAAATGAACGCCCGGTCCATAAGAGCCATGCACCCTACCAAGGGATAAATTCTGTGCAAAGCGAGACCTGGGAACGAAGTGACCAAGGCGAGACTTGTGCTTTCGTGCAAAGCGAGACCTGGGAACGAAGTGACCAAGGCGAGACTTTACCGGTCAGGCGGAATTCCACTCCCACCCACTCCATAAAGTAAGATCAACTTTTGCTGAAGGAAAACTAACACTATACAAAAAAACCCTCCTTCTGCAGAGGAGAGTTTTGTCCGGACGGTTTTAACGGTCAGTAGTGGGTATGGGGGAGATCACCACACGGCGATAAGGTTCATTACCTTCACTCGTCGTTGTTACCCCTTCATTCTGTTGAATGCAGGTGTGAATGACCTTCCGTTCCATCGGATTCATCGGTTCGAGCGTCACCGGCTTTTGCGTTCGTTTTACCTGTTTGGCGATTCGATCTGCCAATTCCACCAAGGTGTCCCGCCGCCGTTGTCGATAGCCTTCCGCATCCAGCACAAAGCGCGTATACGGCTTGGCTGCGCGATTCGCAGCAATATTGACCAGATACTGGAGTGCATCCAACGTCTGACCCCTGCGGCCGATCAGAAGTCCCAACTCCTTACCCGATACATCGATACAGATGTGCTCCCCCTCATCTTTGGCTTCCAATTGGACTTCATCCAGCCCCATGGTAGCCAAAACAGCCGCCAAAAACCGCTCCGCTTCCTCGGATGGGAGCGGCAGGCGTTCCACCTCTACTTTTGCGTCACGGGCGCCGATCAACCCCAAAAAACCGGAAGAGGGCTCCTCCAACACCTTCACCTTGGTGTGGTCACGATCCACATCCAACTGCCGCAACGCTTCTTCCACCGCCAGTTCCACCGTTTTTCCCGTCACGGTAATCTTCTTCAACCGGTCGCACCCTCCCGTTTCACCTTGTATTTATTACCCAGTAACATATACTGGACCATGGTGAACAAGTTGCTGTACACCCAGTACAAGGCCAGGGCGGCAGGGAATGAAAAGGCCAGAACAAAAATCATGATCGGCATGATAAAGATAAATGCGCGCGCTTGCGGATTATCTCCCATCCCCATGACGACAGATTGTAAGTAGGTTGTCACCGCTGCCAGGATCGGAAGAATAAACGTCGGGTCGGCTTGTCCCAATTCCATCCACAAAAAACTGGCCTTGGCGATCTCCGGATTGCGCATAATCGCCTGATAAAAAGCGATCAAAATCGGCAGCTGCACCAACATGGGTAAACAGCCGGCCAATGGATTCACATTATGCTTCTGGAAGAGCTTCATTGTCTCTTCCTGCAGCTTTTGTTGGTTGTTTTTATACTTCTCCTGCAGTTTCTTCATATGGGGCTGCAACGCCTGCATCGCCTGAGAGCTTTTCATCTGCTTTAGGGTCAAAGGCAACACCAACAAACGGATTAGCACCGTCACCACTAGGATCGACCATCCGTAGCTGCCCAGCGCATTTTCCACTTCATCCAAAATTTTTGTTAAAGGCCAGACGAAATATAGATCCCAGAAGCCAGCGTTATTGGGATCGATCGGTTTAAACTGGTCCGGACTGGGTGCACAACCGGCTAAGAGCACCAGGACAGATACCAAAACCAGAATCCCGATCAGGCGTCGACTGAACAAGAAAGACTCCTCCTTCAAATCTAACCGGTTTCAACCGCGAAAGATTGGTTTGCCACCTGCCGGTCACGGAACGGGATCATACCCACCTGGATGAAAGGGGTGACATTTGGCGATTCGCTTGGCCGTCATCCAGCCGCCTTTCCAAAATCCATACCGCGATATGGCGATTAAGCCGTATTGTGAACAAGTGGGAGCAAAGCGGCAGGTAGGTGGGGTGAGTGGTGAAAGAAAGCGTTGGTAGAAACGAATCAAATAGATCGCGATAAACTTCATGAGGACTCACCTCAACAAGCCGTTCTTGGCAGGGGGTCGATCCAGCAATTGTGCCCGACGAAAAACATGACGCAGACTGGACTTCATCTGGTGATAGTCCATATCCGCCGCAGGCTTTCGCGCGATCACGATCAAATCGGTTCGCTCCGGTAGATCGTCTACCCATTGACGGGTAATCTCCTTGACCAACCGTCGAATGCGGTTACGGATCACTGCGTTTCCCACTTTGCGGCTGACCGATATCCCAATTCTGACAGGCCCCGCATCCCTGCGACGTGACCGATAAAGAACGAATTGGCGGTTAGCCACTGAAGACCCGATGCGGAATGCCCTTTTAAAATCACCCCGCCGCTTCAAACGATACTGGCTCTGCACGCCGACTCCCCCTTCCGGTCGATTGGTATTATCAGTATAGGTGGCAGGACTGCGGGATTAAACCTGTTCGATTGATTTTATTGTCTCTCCATATAGGAAAAAAGACCACTATCTGATGAGTGGCCTTATGCGGACAAAACCTTTCTGCCTTTTCGACGGCGATTGCGAAGCACTCTACGCCCGTTTTTGGTGCTCATCCGTTGACGAAAACCGTGTACGTTTTTGCGACGGCGATTACTCGGTTGAAATGTGCGCTTCATATCGAGTCACCTGGCTGTATATGGCACAAATGTTATACCCGTTCATGTTATCTACAGGAATTTGCCCAGCCAGGTTGCCTCCTTTCTCTACTGATCATTTTCCGTTGTCATTTCGATGACATTCCTAATCATTATAGCGGTGTAAACAAAAGGTTGTCAAGAAACCCACAGCTGTGGATAACCTGAGACGCTTATTCGTTTTTCTCCACAACTTATCCAGAACTTATCCCCTGACTATCCACATATTCAGTCCTTGTGGAAAACTTTTTCCACATGCCTGTGGATTGTGGACAACTCATCCACCATCCATTGTGATGATTGGGTAAATTTGATATGATGTTCATGTTTTCCATTGTGGATAACGTTTGTGCTTCTCCATCTTATCCACAGGCTGTGGACAATCTGTGGACAATCGAATGGGCGTTGTGGATAATGTTATCCACAGGCTTGTGGATAATGTGGATAAGGGTGTATTTCCTTGTTATGAAGCGAAACGACTTGTGGATATTCCTGTTGATAACGTAATTTTTTCATCCCGATCATTTGGAAAGGAGGGAATCTCTTTGGAAGATACCCACATTCAGGAATTGTGGGCGCAGGCGTTGGAACGCATTCAGGATAAACTGTCTAAACCCAGTTTTGAGACATGGCTACAAGCGACGGAAGCAGTCGATTGGCGCGACGATACTCTAATCATCTCCGCTCCCAATGAGTTTGCACGGGATTGGCTGGAATCCAAGTATTCACATCTGGTGCGAGATACCTTGCAAGAAGTGACCGGCTCCGTGATCGGCGTTCAATTTATCACCCATGCAGCCAAACGGTGGGAAGAGGAAGAAGAAGTTGCCGCCACGATGGAATCGGCTGTGGAAAACGATGTGGAACTGAAGACCATGCTCAATTCCCGCTATACTTTTGATACGTTTGTGATCGGATCTGGCAATCGCTTTGCCCATGCGGCCTCCTTGGCAGTAGCCGAAGCTCCCGCCAAAGCTTATAATCCCTTATTCATCTACGGTGGCGTCGGTTTGGGGAAAACGCATCTGATGCATGCCATCGGCAATTATATCCAATCCCACCCCACTCACACCCGGGTGGTTTATCTCTCCTCGGAAAAGTTTACGAACGAATTTATCAATTCCATCCGAGACAACCAAACGGATGATTTTCGCAATAAGTATCGTAATGTGGATATCCTGTTGATCGATGATATCCAATTTCTCGCAGGCAAAGAGCAAACCCAAGAAGAGTTTTTCCACACTTTTAACGCGCTGCATGAGGAGAGCAAACAGATCGTCATTTCCAGTGATAGACCGCCTAAAGCGATCCCCACCCTGGAAGATCGCCTTCGCTCCCGCTTTGAGTGGGGGTTGATCACCGACATCCAACCGCCGGATTTGGAAACGCGCATCGCCATTCTGCGCAAAAAAGCGATCGCAGATAAGTTGGATATCGACAGTGAAGTGATGGCCTTTATCGCCGATCGCATTGATACCAACATCCGTGAGTTGGAAGGAGCGCTAATCCGTGTAGTCGCCTTTTCCGCTTTAATGAATCAGCCTGTCTCAACCGAGTTGGCCAGTGAAGCGTTAAAGGATATCATGCGCAATGCTCGTCCCAAAATTATCGGCATCCCGGAGATCCAACAAACCGTCTGCAGTTATTACCGCCTGCAAATGGATGAACTAAAAGGCAAGAAGCGGACCAAAAACGTGGCCCTTCCTCGTCAGATTGCGATGTATCTGTGCCGGGAGTTGACTGATTCCTCTCTTCCAAAAATCGGAGAAGAGTTTGGCGGACGCGATCACACGACCGTTATCCATGCACATGAAAAGATCTCCCGTACCCTCAATATGGATCGCAGTCTGCAAAAAGCGATTGAGGATCTTAAAGACCGTATCAAAATGAGTTCAATGTAACTGATCTTTTCCACAGGAATTTCCCGCCCCTGTGGACAAATGTGGACAAATAGAGCAGCCTATACACAGGTTTATCCACAGCGTGTATAGGCTGTATTATTGGGTTTTGCCCACTTATACACATATCCACAGCCCCTATTACTACGACTACGATTTTTTAAACTATAATATATATGTAATAGACGTCTACTTATGACTCCGACTCTTTTCCTATTTTTCGGCAAAGGGCTTCCCCCCGTTGAAAAAGAGTGATTGAATGGGCAGAGGGGCTCTTTGTCTTTGTACACGGAAAACCCTTTCTTCTCAGGGAAAGGATAGAAAGATAAGGAGGAATTCCCAATATGAAATTCCGAATTTCCCGTTCGGCTTTGACTGAAGCTGTCTCCCAAGTTTCTAAAGCAGTTTCGCAAAAGACGACCGTCCCTATTTTGACTGGGATTAAAGTGACTGTTGATGAAGATGGTTTATGGTTGACCGGAAGCAACTCTGACCTCACGATTCAAGTAACGATTCCTTCTAAGCAAGATGATAAGGAAATTGTGAATATGGAAAGAATAGGGAGTGTCGTCTTACCCGGTCGCATCTTCTCTGACATTGTCCGTAAGTTGCCGGGCGAGGAAGTGGAGTGGGTTGTGGATGAACGGTGGAAAACGACGCTACGCTCGGCACAGGCTCAGTTTGAACTAAAAGGGTTGGATCCGGAAGAATATCCACAACTGCCGCAATTGCGGGAGGATCAAATGTTTAGCATGCCGGCTGATCTGCTACAATCGTTGATTCGTCAAACCGGTTTTGCCGTTTCTACATCCGAAGCCCGCGGGGTGTTGACCGGGGTGCTGTGGCAGTTGCAGGAAGGAACCCTCACCTTTGTGGCGACAGACAGCCATCGTCTCTCCCGGCGTCAGGCTGAAGTGGAAACATCTGCGGAGTTAACGATTCAAAATGTCGTTGTTCCTGGCAAGAGTTTGTCTGAATTGGCCAAGATCTTAGGCGACCAGAATGGCTGGGTCGATGTCGTTCTATCCGATAACCAGATTATGGTACGTGCCGATCAGTTGTTGTTTTTCTCCCGGCTGCTGGAGGGAACATATCCTGACACCAACCGCGTCATTCCGCAAGGAGGAAAGACGGAAGTGATCGCTTCCTCCAAGGAGCTGTTACAATCCGTAGACCGTGCCGCTCTTATCAGTCGGGACGGACGGGATAATGTGATAAAATGTACGTTGAAAGAAGAAGGTCGGGTGTTGATCCATTCCGCCGCTCAAGACGTAGGCAGCGTACAGGAAGAAGTGACGGCGCGGATCAAAGGGGAAGAGATGAGCATCTCCTTCAATGCTCAATACATGTTAGACGCATTGCGGGCGGTTGATTCCGATGAGATTCAGATCCTCTTTACTGGAACGATGACCCCCTTCGTCATCCAACCGGCGGACCGGGATAATGCTTTGCATCTGATCGTTCCCATCCGCACCCGTTGATGTAAACCGGATAGGGAGTGAACAGGATGCGGAATGTGAGGATCCACGATGACAACATCACCCTCGGTCAATTGCTAAAAAAGCTGAATCTGCTGGACACCGGCGGTCAAGCCAAGTGGTTTTTGCAAGAATATCAGGTGACGGTCAACGGTGAGTTGGAGACCCGGCGTGGACGGAAACTGTTGACCGATGATATCGTTGCGATTGAAGGCGTCGGCCAATATCGCCTCGTTCGGGAGTGAGGGGGGAGCCGGATGTTTGTTGAACGGCTGGAGCTGCGGCAATTTCGCAACATCAAAGAAATCCGCCTGGATTGCCCCGAGAAACTCCACCTGTTCGTAGGACCCAACGCTCAGGGAAAAACCAACATCTTGGAGTCCCTCTCCCTTCTTTCTATCGGCAAATCACATCGCACCCGCAGAGATCGGGAGATGATCCAATGGGAGACCAATTCGGCCCGCTTGAAAGTCCATGTTCGGCGGGAAAATCGGGTTGATCGCCTGGAGATCCTCCTTTCTCCCAAGGGAAAAAAGGTGATCAAAAACGGGCTGGAACAACGGAAATTAAGTGATTACATCGGTTCATTGACGGCGGTGTTGTTCGCTCCCGAAGATCTGGCAATTGTTAAAGGAAGTCCCCAAGTCCGTCGTCGTTTTCTCGATATGGAGCTGGGTCAGGTGAGTCCCTGGTATATTCATCACTTGACCCAATACAACCACTTGGTCAACCAACGGAATCAACTGCTGAAGGATATGGCCAAAAGTCGACAACCGGTATGGGGTTTGTTGGATGTTTTAAATGAACAGCTGATCGACTTATCCACACAACTGTGGATAAAGCGGTATGCCTTTGTCGATCAATTGAACCGTTGGGCCAGGGAGATTCATCAAGCGATCACACAGGATAAAGAATCGCTGCAAGTGGTGTATCAACCTTCTCTCAACCTGGAGGGCGACATGGATCGTCCGCGTATGCGAGCCGTGATGGTCGATGAATTGAAGCGGATTCAAGCGCAGGAAGTTCAGCGCGGCAGCACCCTCATCGGTCCTCACCGTGATGATTTGCACCTGTCAGTGGATGGCGTTAATTTGCATCGTTACGGATCCCAGGGGCAGCAACGAACGGCAGCCTTGTCCCTCAAGTTGGCGGAGATTGAGCTGATTCGTTCCGAAACCGGCAATTATCCCATTTTGTTATTGGATGATGTGTTGTCTGAACTGGACGATTCCCGCAAAACCCATCTCCTGGAAGCGATTCGGGGCAAGGTGCAAACCTTTGTCACCGCAACCGGTTTAGAAGGCATCGATCGCGAAACACTAAACCGGGCACGTGTCTACCAGGTGCGGCAGGGAAGCATTTCCGAACAGGGGTGAGGACGATGTTTATCCATCTTGGCGGCAATAAAATGATCCGTACCAGCGAAGTGATCACCATTCTGGACGCCGGTAGCCGCGTTCCGCTCTCTACATTGCAGCCGTTTTTGGAAAAAGCGAAAGAACAGGGCTGTCTGGAGGAGATCTCTGCGGCGGAAGAGATTAAATCCTATGTGGTAACGGCGGAAATGATTTACGCTTCCCCAATTTCATCCCTTACCTTGATGAAACGGGGACAACCGGAAAATACGCGTATTCTTGGATAGTGAGATTAGCGCGAAAACAACAATCGCTGGGGGAGTTAACCTCTTGAAAAGCAGGTGATGGTGGTGGCCTTGGAAAATACGAATTACGATGAGTCACAAATTCAGGTATTAGAAGGTTTGGAAGCGGTCCGCAAGCGGCCGGGTATGTATATCGGTTCCACCGGCGTCCGTGGTCTTCACCATTTGGTGTGGGAAGTGGTGGACAACAGCATCGATGAAGCCCTGGCTGGTCGTTGTGATACGATTGCGGTGACGGTCCATGAAGATAACAGCATCACCGTTGTGGATAACGGTAGCGGCATCCCGGTGGGCATCCATTCAAAGATGGGACGCCCGGCAGTAGAAGTCGTCATGACCGTCCTGCACGCCGGCGGAAAGTTTGACGGAGACGGCTATAAATTTTCCGGTGGTCTTCACGGTGTGGGGATCTCGGTGGTAAACGCCTTGTCGGAATGGCTGGAAGTGGAAGTGAAGCGAGAGGGGAAAATCCATCGACAACGCTATCGCCGCGGGATGCCTGAGGCGGATTTGGAAGTGGTCGGCAAAACGAAAGAGACCGGGACGACCATCACCTTTAAGCCGGATGCCGAAGTCTTCACAGAAACAACCGAATACGATATCGAAACACTGAAAAAACGGCTACAGGAAATGGCGTTTCTCAACCAAGGCGTCCGCATTAAGCTCACCGATGAACGCGGTGAGGGTCAATCCTACGATTATCAGTACGAAGGCGGGATCCGCTCCTTTGTCGAGCATCTGAATCGCAACCGCGAAACCTTACATCAGCCGCCGATCTATATCGAAGGGCAGCGGGAAGATATTATCGTTCAGCTTGCGTTGCAATACAACGACAGTTTTTCCGGCAATATTTATTCCTACGCCAACAATATCCACACCCATGAAGGCGGCACCCACGAATCGGGATTTAAGTCGGCCTTAACACGGGTGATCAACGATTATGCTCGTCGACACAACCTGCTGAAAGAAAACGAAAATAACTTATCCGGTGACGATACCCGCGAAGGGTTGACCGCCATCATCAGCATCAAAATCCCCGATCCGCAGTTTGAGGGGCAAACCAAAACCAAGCTGGGCAACTCCGAAGCGCGCACCGCGACAGAATCGCTCTTTGCCGAACAATTTCTCATGTTTTTGGAGGAGAATCCCAACGTCTCCAAAAAAGTGATCAACAAAGCGGTGATGGCTGCTCGCGCACGGGAAGCGGCCCGTAAAGCGCGGGAATTGACCCGACGCAAAAACGCCCTCGAAGTGAGCTCACTGCCGGGAAAATTGGCGGACTGCAGTTCCCGCAAGGCAGAGATCTGCGAACTTTACCTGGTGGAGGGGGATTCCGCCGGCGGTACCGCCAAACAGGGGCGAGACCGTATGTTTCAGGCGATCTTGCCCTTGCGCGGTAAGATTATCAATGTGGAGAAGGCGCGCCTGGACAAGGCTCTCTCCAATGAAGAGGTACGGACCATTATCACCGCCCTGGGCACGGGTATCGGCGAAGATTTCCAATTATCCAAAGCCCGTTACCATAAACTCGTGATCATGACCGATGCTGATGTGGATGGCGCGCATATTCGCACCCTGTTGCTCACCTTTTTCTTCCGCTACATGCGTGAATTGATTGAGGCAGGGTATGTCTATATCGCCCAACCGCCGCTGTACAAGCTGCAACAGGGTAAAACCATGCTCTATGCCTTCAATGAGAAGGAGAAGGATCGCATGTTGGGAGAATTGCAGGCCAAAGGAAAAGGTAAAGTGGAATTGCAGCGCTATAAAGGGCTGGGAGAGATGACCGCTACCCAATTATGGGAGACGACGATGGACCCTGAAAGCCGTACCATGTTGCAAGTGTCGCTGCAGGATGCGATGGATGCGGACCAGGTGTTTGAAACCCTGATGGGGGACAAAGTGGAACCACGGCGGGAGTTTATCCAGGAATACGCCAATCAAGTTCGTAACCTGGATATTTAAAAAGTGAGCAGGTCTGTTGTTTTTTGAATAACGGAAGGGATTTTTGAAAGCGAAGTGCTTTTGCTGTGCTATTCAGCGGAAGCTACACACTGACTCAAAAATCCCTTCCTCCGATGAAGGAGCGGAGGGAAGCGATTCATGCCTGAAGAAACAAGTCGGATCAGCGAAATCAATATTAGCCAGGAGATGCGCAGTTCTTTTCTGGATTATGCCATGAGCGTTATTGTCAGCCGTGCGCTGCCGGATGTGCGCGACGGTTTAAAGCCGGTACACCGCCGGATTCTCTATACGATGTTCGATCTGGGTATGACCCCGGATAAAGGGTACCGTAAGTCGGCCAACGTCGTCGGTAATGTGTTGGCCTCTTACCATCCCCACGGAGATTCGCCCGTGTACGAAGCGATGGTTCGCATGGCCCAGGATTTTTCCTACCGCTATATGCTGGTAGACGGCCATGGCAACTTTGGTTCTGTTGACGGAGACGCAGCTGCTGCCATGCGTTACACCGAGGCGCGGATGGCTCCCATCACACTGGAGCTTTTGCGCGATATCCAAAAAGAGACGATCGACTATGGTCCCAACTACGATGGACGATTGGAGGAACCTTTGGTTCTGCCTTCCCGCTTCCCCAATCTGTTGGTCAATGGATCTGCCGGGATTGCGGTGGGGATGGCTACCAATATTCCGCCTCACAATCTGGGCGAAGTGATCGACGGCCTCTTGGCTTTGATCGACGATCCCGATATTACGATTGACGGGTTGATGAAGCATATTAAAGGGCCGGACTTCCCTACCGCTGGAGCGATTCTCGGGCGAGAGGGCATCAAAAAAGCGTATCGCACCGGTAGAGGCAGCATCAAGATGCAGGCTAAAACCCGCATCGAAGAGGCGAGTAACGGTAAAACCCGCATCGTGGTGGAAGAGCTGCCCTACCAGGTCAACAAGGCGAAACTGGTAGAAAAGATCGCCGAGTTGGTACGGGATAAAAAGGTGGACGGCATTACCGATCTACGGGATGAATCGGATCGCAACGGCATGCGGGTGATTATTGAGTTGCGCCGGGATGTCAACCCGCGGGTTCTGTTAAATAACTTGTACAAACATACCAATCTGCAAACCAGCTTTGGCGTCAATATGCTGGCCCTGGTGGACGGGAAACCTCTGGTTCTCAATTTAAAACAGGTTCTCCACCATTATCTGGAGCATCAGATTGAAGTAATTCGGCGCCGTACCCAGTTTGAACTGCGCAAGGCGGAAGAGCGCGCTCATATCCTGGAAGGGTTGCGGATTGCCCTGGATCATATCGATGAAGTGATCGCGTTGATCCGCGGCTCCCAAACCGGCCAGGAAGCCAAAGACGGCCTGATGGAGAAATTTGGCCTGTCGGAAAAACAAGCTCAGGCAATTTTGGATATGCGTTTGCAGCGCTTGACTGGTCTAGAGCGAGAGAAGATCGAAAGTGAATACCAGGAGTTGCAAAAAACGATTGCCGAGCTAAAGGCGATCTTGGCTTCAGAAGAACGGATTCGTGGTGTTGTGCGGGATGAGTTGTCCGAGGTCAGAGACAAATATGCTGATGACCGGCGTAGCCGCATCGTTTTTGATGCGGAAGAGATCGCCGATGAAGATCTAATCGCGGAAGAAGAAGTGACGATTCTGCTCACCCATCGCGGTTACATTAAGCGGATGCCCTTGTCCGGTTACCGGGCACAGCGTCGCGGCGGCCGTGGTGTATCAGGAATGGGAACGCGGGAAAACGATTTTGTACAACATTTATTTGGTACCAACTCCCATAATACACTCCTCTTCTTCTCCAACAAAGGGAAAGTGTATCGGATGAAGGCGTATGAGGTGCCGGAATTGTCGCGGACAGCCCGGGGAACCCCGATTATCAACCTGATCCAAATCGATCAGGGGGAATATATCGAAGCGGTGATTCCCGTCAAGGAATTTACCCCCGACAACTACCTCTTCTTCGGTACCAAACACGGCGTCGTCAAGAAAACGCCGCTGGAGGAGTTTGGTCATATCCGGCGCAATGGTTTGTTTGCCATCAACCTGCGTGAAGGGGATGAGTTGGTCGGCGTTCGTCTGACCGATGGAGAACAGGAGATTATCCTGGGTACCCGCATGGGCATGTCCATCCGTTTCCCCGAAAGCGATGTACGGCAGATGGGTCGTACCGCCACTGGCGTAAAAGGGATCGCCTTAGGGGACAAAGACGAAGTGATCGGCATGGATATCGTCTACCCCGAACTGGATACCTTGATCGTCACCAGCAAAGGTTACGGCAAGCGTACCCCCCTCTCGGAATATCGGACACAATCCAGGGGCGGAAAAGGGATTAAAACCCAAGGTGTGACCAAACGAAAAGGGCAAGTGGTCGGCCTAAAAGTGGTGTCAAAAGAAGAAGATCTAATGATTGTTACCAC
Organism: Desmospora activa DSM 45169; assembly: GCF_003046315.1. Classification (NCBI taxonomy): domain Bacteria; kingdom Bacillati; phylum Bacillota; class Bacilli; order Caryophanales; family Thermoactinomycetaceae; genus Desmospora; species Desmospora activa. The sequence goes on from NZ_PZZP01000002.1 coordinate 533,242, forward strand.
CGCTGGCGTTGTGATCCGGATGAACATTTCCGGGATCTCTACCATGGGTCGCTACGCACAAGGGGTGAAACTGATCTCCCTGCGGGAAGATGAGGAAGTGACCACACTGGCCCGGGTTGCGGCAACCGATGAAGAGGAAGAAGAGGCGGAGTAATCGATTAGCAGAATTTGATGGTAGAGGGAGTGGATTGAGACAAAACGGGACTCCCCTCACCGATGACAGAGAAGGGGCGCGAAGACGAAAATCTGCCCGCCCCGCCTTGTATGCGTTTGTCGGCAGTCTCCAGCCTTGGTTAACTGCTATTCACGGTTTGCTAAATAAAAAACGTTCCTCAAACAAAGCCTCCAGGATCAGCTGGGGGCTTTTTCGTTGGGTGAGTTGCAAAAATTCCTGGATCAGCACCATCTCCTCAGAACCTAGTCCATATACCATCTCTCCCCAGAGGGGCGTATCATAGCGACACAACATACTGAGGGAAAATAACAGCAGGTAATGAACCAGGATCTCTGCTGGAACCCAACTTCGGCGGCTATCATTGATATAGAGATAATATTGTCCGCCGACATCTTCACGGATCCAGGGGTGGGTTGATAACGATTGCGGCTGCTCCACTTTGAGATACATTTTGCTACTACGGATATAGGACTCCTCTGCTGAAAAGGAAATGCCCGCCGGATGGCGATGACGTTCCAATGTTTGCACCATCCCTTGTGAAGTGAGATGCAGGCGATCCAAGACGGCTTCCTCCACTACCATCCACCCTTGCTCTCCCTCTGTCCATGCGATCGGGAACAAACTCGTTTCGCGAAATAACTGGCGGTAACTATCCTGTAATTCAGGCAGCATCGAAAACAGTGTCTGCATCGACCATCGTTCCCCAGTACGCTCTCCTTCTCCTGCTAACGTTACCAGCAAGGGGAATAACCCCTCCCGTTGCACCCTCACCTCCTCCCAAAACAGAGAAAAAGAAGCCGGTTTTCGTTTCCGTGTGGAGAGGCCATGCTTTAAAACTGAGGCGGTACGGGGATAATCCGGATCTTCCGATAATACCCATGCTTTTGCCAAATTCATCAGTCCATAGTAAGCCAGCAGGGGTCGGATGATCCACTCGCTCTGCCGGGCGGCTTGATAAAGCGAACGGGCCTGCTTAATGTGATAGATCAAGGAATGGGCGGCACGAAAGGCGTCACGCCCTGGATTTTCCCTGTTTCTCCCCTGATATTTCTCCTCTAGAAATCGGCGTACGGTTGTTTCATTTTCCAACAGCAGATACAGGTTCCAAATCTTTTCTTCCGGCGATTCACAGGGAATCCGTCGCCGCTTCACCAGTGTTCCCCCTTCCGTGATGTGAACCATAGTGTGACCGCCCGCTCCCTTCTTTATCCCACTTCTACGGATTCCGTAGCAACCTGTGGATAAGTTGTGGGAAATGGGGATAACTCTAGGGGTTTTTAAGTATTCATCTTTGTCAAGGACTTTTTTTGCAAAAAAAACAACTCTACCGATCGTTGACGGCAGAGTTACTGTGAAGCTGATTTTTAAAAAGGAAGGATAGTATTGAGATCGTTGACAAAGCAGGAGTAGGCGGAAATCGGGACCCGAGCTCCTTTGTCAGCCTGATTTTCGGGGAGATTTCTCCTCTAGCATAAACAGATACTCCAATATCTCCTGCAATTCCATCGGGAATATTTGGGTGATGGTGCTTCTTTTGCTTGCCAGTGCTGCGGTAGTCTCTTCATAGGAGCGGGTGATTACATATGCTGGTGGCCCTGGTTCCACATGGACGATACCAGGAAGGGAATCCGCATCGTTGGGGAGGGAATCAACCCAGCACTTGCGCCAGTCTTCTGTCAGTTGATCTTTTTCGTAGGAGCCGAGATAGCGCCCTTTATGAATAAGAACCAGTACATCCGCCAATTTACGAATGTCTTCCACCCGGTGAGTGGCCAACACAACACTGCGGTGGTCGTTTTCTTGTAAAAAACGGTCGATTTCATCGGTGAAAACCCGTTGACCAAAAAAATCGAGTCCATCGGTAGGCTCATCTAAGAGTAAAAGTTGGGGTTCCGCTGCGAGAGCCAGCGTGAGAGATAAGCGTTTCTTTTCCCCTTTGGACAACTGGTGATATTTTGATTCGACGGGAACTCCCATCTCGTTTACTAACCGGCGGTATGTCTCGTCGTTCCAGCGGGGATACCATTGGGAGATAAAGGAGACCAGTCCGCTCACCTTTACTTTACCATGATCGATCGATTCTTCCGGAACATATCCGATCCGTTCCTTGATCGTCACTTCTTCTTCCGGATAACGCATCCCAAAAAGACGCAATGTTCCTTTATCGGGATGAACCAGTTGCATCATCATGCGAAACAAGGTGCTTTTGCCTGAACCGTTGGGACCGACGAGGGCGTATACCAGCCCCGGTTCAATCCCCCAATCGAGAGGACCCAATTGAAAAGTGGAGTATGACTTGGTAATCGACTGCATCGATACGAGTTGATTTGAACTCATCGTTTTAATTCTCTCCTCTCTGCTTGCGTTTACCGGCCTCCGATTGACGCAATTCCTCTTCAAAATGACTGCGGATCTCCTGAGGGGAGAAATCCATGCGCAATCCTTGGTCGATGGCGTCACGAAGCGTTTGCTGTAATGTCTCCCGCCGGTGTCGCTCCCGCTTTGGATCTTCCACTTCAGCGACAAAGGTGCCCCGTCCTCGCTGCGTCACAATTAAACCCTCACTTTCCAAATCCTGATACGCCCGTCGAGTGGTGATCACACTGCATTCCAAATCCTGGGCGAGTGCACGGATTGACGGAAGCGGCGTTCCGGAGGGAAGTAAGCCGCTGTATATCAATTCTTTTAATTGATCGTAGATCTGCCGGTAGATCGGGATGCTTTTACTCGCTTCCACACGGATCGGCAGGGCCATAGCACCACTTCCTTTGCTGCAAATCGAACTGCTAAAGGTTTAAACGTATAGGGGTGAATCAAAGATAACGCCGATAGCGGTGGCTGCGGTCCCTTTTTTCAACTGAAAGGAAGGAGACGTACTTTTGATCATCACCCTTCTACACCTCCTTTGCAGCCAACCACTTTTGCAATAGATTCCCCCAAGCGATCATTCCCACTACACCGATAGAGAAGGTGACAAGTCCCATCCAATAAAGGGAGGATCCAGCATGGATCGTCCACTCCACCATCCCACTTCCCGTTATGGACTTCATCATCCAAAAGAGTGGAAAAACCAACAAAAAGGAGAGAATACTAAACACCAGATAAGGCCACTTCCCCATTGTCCATTCCATCACCGGGTAAAACCCCCCGATTAATAAGCTGATTCCGGACCAAAATAAGCTGAATCCAATAAACTCAGCGAGGGGGATAACAGTAAACATGCCGCTTACCAAATACGAACTTGTGTAAAATCCAAATATACTAATCGGCATGATGATTGCGGTTTGTAAGAGGCGCGAACGGACAAATCCCTTCTTGGAGATCGGTAAAATCCAAAGTGCTTGTAAGCGGCGATCCATCGCTTCACGCAGTTGGAGCGGAGACCAATACACTTTACCAAAAGAAGCGACGGTAAACGTCGGCATCAGTACCAAGAAGTAAAAATCAAGTACCAGCGATTGTACAAAGAAATTTGATGAATCGACGACTAGATCATTGAATACGAATCCGGCTAATAAGCCAAGAAGTATGGATCCAAACCAGGTAATGATCCAGTCGGATCGTACTTGTTGCCAATCATATTGAAGGATGCGCCAAGCTTCTTGATTGGTGTTCATTTCTAGATCACCCCTGTAATTAGTAAAGCTCACGTGTTTGTAAGCGTTTTTCAATCAAGAGGGACCAACCGAATAAAACCAAGCATCCGAAGAGAAGGGTCAGCGGGCTGATCCACGGGTATTGGTTTACTAGTCGGATCGTCTGATCCACCAAGCTGCTGTTCATCTGTGATAACATCCGCCACATGTCAAAGACAATCAATCCGATGACGAATGCAAGATACAGACCGAGATGTACGAAGAGTGAACGTTTTCCACTCACCCATTCCATAAAGATAAACCATCCCCCTACCGCTAAACTGTATCCCAGCCAGATTGCGATAAAGGAAAGGTACGTAAAAAACGGAAGGGTTACAAAGGCTGCCTGACTGACGAGATAGATGGTACCGAAAAAGACGACAAAGTGAAGCAGCACCATGGTGATCCCCTGAAACGTGCGAGCACGGACAAAACCACGCGTCGACAACGGCATCGTACGGGCAACCGCCAATCGTTGCGCATAGATTTCCCATGTCTTTACGAGCGATACCGGCATCCTTGTGGTTAACACCAGTACAAACAACGGGAAAAGGCCGAGAAAGATAATATCGAGAAAGAGTCCGGTCACATGACGCTCGACAGGGTTATCCGCTTCAACAATCGACATCTGGAAAAGAAACGGACCGTGATCGGTTTGACCGATTAAAGGCATGACCGCCAACAATCCTAAAAAAAAGGCGGAAAGGCAAGAAATGATCATATCAGGCCAATACCGCTTCCATTCAAAATGAAGCAATCGCCTCGCTTCTTGATTGGCGTTCATTGAAAAAAGCCTCCTTACCTTTTTTATCTGAGCACCATCTGTCAATCAGGGATGGACAGTGATACAAGAGTGAACAGTATGGGTTATCCCTTTGCACCGTGGAAAGAATAACGGAAAATCGATTATGTTTATGTGTGTATATGAATATTAACAATATCATCTTTTCACTGCAAGCCCTATTTTGAAAAAGGCCGTTTTTTCCAACTTCGGAAGATGGAAAAAAACCAGTTGTGACGCTACTTGACACCATTTGGAGGGTCTGATAAACTTTCAAAAACCTATTTGACGGATCAACTTAAAAAAAGGGGACTGGAATGTCGATGTGGGAACATAAATTTTCCAAAGAAGGCCTCACCTTTGATGATGTGTTGTTATTGCCCGCCCGGTCGGACACCCTTCCGCGTGATGTGGACATCTGCACAAAATTATCGGACCATATTCAATTAAATACTCCTTTGATCAGCGCAGGGATGGATACGGTAACGGAGGCACCGATGGCGATTGCGATGGCGCGCCAAGGTGGAGTCGGGATCATTCACAAAAATATGAAAATCGAAGAACAAGCGGAAGAAGTGGATCGGGTAAAACGCTCCGAGAGCGGAGTCATCACCAATCCTTTTTACCTTCACCCGGATCACCGCGTCTACGATGCTGAGGCGCTCATGGCTAAATATCGCATTTCTGGTGTGCCGATCGTGGATGAAAAGGAGAAGCTGGTGGGAATCCTGACCAATCGGGATTTACGTTTTATCCACGATTACTCCACCCCCATCTCGCAAGTGATGACCAAAGAAAATCTGGTGACCGCCCCGGTGGGAACCACCTTACAAGATGCGGAAGGCATTTTGCAGCGGCATAAGATTGAAAAGTTGCCTTTGGTTGATCGTGATGGCATCCTGAAGGGCTTAATCACCATTAAGGATATTGAGAAAGCAACACTGTTTCCCCATGCTGCCAAGGATCAGCAGGGACGTTTGCTGGCTGGGGCTGCTGTGGGAGTCTCCCATGATACGATGGAACGGACTGCCGCTCTTGTAAAAGCGGAAGTGGATATACTGGTGGTGGATACCGCTCACGGCCATTCCAAAGGCGTATTGGACACCGTTGCCCGCCTGCGGGCCGAGTATCCCGATCTGGTGATTATTGCCGGCAATGTGGCTACTGGGGAAGGAACACGTGACTTGATTCAAGCCGGAGCCAGCGTCGTCAAAGTGGGAATCGGACCCGGTTCCATCTGCACCACCCGTGTAGTGGCGGGAATCGGTGTACCGCAGATCACGGCCATCTACGACTGTGCCACAGTTGCACGGGAATACGGTGTGCCCATCATCGCCGATGGGGGGATCCGCTTCTCCGGAGACATCGTCAAAGCCCTGGCTGCCGGTGCCGATGCCGTTATGATGGGCAGCTTGTTTGCTGGAACAGAGGAATCCCCCGGTGAAACAGAAATTTATCAAGGGCGTCAGTTTAAGGTCTACCGTGGCATGGGTTCGATTGGAGCGATGCGTGCCGGTAGTAAAGATCGCTATTTTCAGGAGAACGAACAAAAATTGGTGCCGGAAGGCATCGAAGGGCGCGTTCCTTATAAAGGTCCCCTGGCGGATACCGTCTATCAGTTGATGGGCGGCCTGCGGGCTGGAATGGGATACTGCGGTACCAAAAACCTGGAAGAATTAAAAACAGAAGCTCACTTTATTCGTATCACCAATGCCTCACTACGGGAAAGTCATCCTCATGACATCCAGATCACCAAAGAGGCTCCTAACTATAATCTATAAGTGGGTCCGGTTTCCGATTTCCGTCTACGCGCCTCTTTCCCTTGCAAGGATGTAGAGCTGTCCGCTTTCGTTTCTCTATAGTTTGTCATCACCTTCACGGGTTAGCCACCCGTGTTTTTTGTTCCTGCAGAAGTCGTAAATACGGACGATTTGCCTTTTTTTCGCTTCCCAACCCCATGGGCTTGCGGTAAACTGGTCTGGTGAAAACAATCGGCAGGCTTTAAAACAGGTGGGAAAGGTTGAGAAAGAAAGATGCATTGGGGGCAAAGTAAGAGACAAGGGGAGAAGGCACTTCTTCTCTGTTTAATCATCAGTATGTTTTTGGGCCTGTGGATGCCGACGACGGTTGTAGCCGAGCAAGATGAGTCGTTGGATTCCCTTCAAATTCAATCCCGTTCCTATGTATTGCTGGAGATGGAAAGTGGACGCATCATAGCGGGAGAAAACGAGCAAAAAGCTTACGCTCCCGCCAGTTTAACCAAAATGATGACGGAATACGTGATTTTGCAGGAAATAAAGGAAAGCCGACTCGATTGGGATGAGACGGTTACCGTCAGTAAAAACGCCGCCTCAATCGGTGAGGCGCAGGTTTTTTTGCGCAAAGGGGAGAAGCGGACGGTAGAGGAGTTGTTTTATGCGTTGTCGATTCAATCGGCGAACGATGCCGCCGTTGCCCTGGCAGAACATGTCGCGGGAAGTGAAACCGCGTTTGTAGGTATGATGAACGAGACGGCAAAGGAAATGGGATTAGAAAAAACCCATTTTCGCAACAGTACGGGCTTGCCGATGTGGCTTTATGTCAACCCTCCCAAAGTGGGGGGCGATCATGTGATGTCGGCGACGGATGTAGCAGTATTGACGCGTCGATTGTTACATGATTATCCTGAAGTGCAGGAAATTATCTCCCAACCTCGTTACTTTTTCCGTAAAGGCGAGGCGCGAGAGATGAAGCTGATCAACACCAATCGGATGCTTCCCGGACTCTCCCATTATTATGAAGGTGTGGATGGGGTAAAGACAGGTTTTACTTCAAGAGCGGGCTACTGCTTTGCTGGAAGCGCTCAGCAGGATGGAGTGCGGTTGATCACAGTGGTGATGGGCAGTTCTTCGAAGAGTCAACGCTTTAAGGAAACGGCCAAACTGTTGGACTACGGGTTTGAGCAGATCCAATTACGTAACTGGATCAAAGAGGGGGATTCGATCCCCGGTATGAACAAAGTCCAGGTAGAGGACGGCGTAGAGACGGAAGTCGCTTTACAGGCTGAAGTCACTTTACGCTATCCGGTAAGGAAAGGCGAAGAGGATCGTTATTCTTGGGCGGTAGATCTCGACGATGAACTGACAGCCCCGCTTAAAACCGGCGATGTAGTGGGAAAAGCGACGTTTTTGTATGATGGGAAAGAAGTGGAGGGGGTCAAACCCATATCGATTGTGGTTGCGCAGGATGTGGAAGCGGCAGGATGGCTTCGTCTTTTTTGCCGCCGTATGATTGGATACTTTTCAGTGGGATAAGGGTAGTGAACTTGTTGCTGCCGTACGGCTTTGATGCTGCTGACAAACTACTTATGGGAAAGAAATCGCGACCTGGGCCTACTCAATCTGTGCTGCCGTATTTACGGCGGTTTTTCTTTTTCTACACGACCGGTTTCGGCAAGAATAGATAGCAAAACAATCGGTCCGATTAAAAAAATGGATGCTGTCGTTGTCAATTATCCCCCCTTTGGTTACAATAGTTCTAATGAAGATAGAGATTCCGGGAAAACTGGGAGGGAATTGGGCCTTATGTCTGTACACATCAATGGAAATCAAACAGGAACAGACCGCGTCAAACGTGGAATGGCTGAAATGCAAAAAGGCGGCGTCATCATGGATGTCGTCAACGCCGAACAGGCAAAAATTGCGGAAGAAGCGGGAGCCGTAGCGGTAATGGCCTTGGAACGCGTGCCGGCCGATATTCGTGCGGCCGGTGGTGTCGCCCGTATGGCGGATCCTACGGTCGTTGAAGAAGTGATGAACGCCGTCAGCATTCCGGTGATGGCCAAAGCGCGGATCGGTCATTTTGTGGAAGCGCGTTTGCTGGAAGCGATGGGGGTTGATTACATCGATGAAAGCGAAGTGCTGACACCGGCGGATGACCTTTTTCATATCGATAAAGCTAGTTTTACCGTGCCTTTTGTCTGTGGGGCTCGTGACTTAGGAGAAGCCTTGCGCCGCATCGGCGAAGGGGCATCCATGATTCGAACCAAGGGTGAGCCGGGTACGGGTAATATCGTGGAAGCCGTGAAGCATATGCGCCAGATGATGGGACAGATTCGACAGGTTCAATCCATGTCCAGGGATGAACTGATGGCAGAAGCCAAAAAATTGGGCGCTCCCTATGATCTGTTGCTTGATGTCCATGAAAACGGCGCCTTGCCAGTTGTCAATTTTGCCGCTGGCGGGGTGGCGACACCGGCGGATGCGGCATTGATGATGCAACTGGGCTCTGATGGAGTTTTTGTCGGCTCCGGTATCTTTAAGTCGGAAAACCCGCCGAAGTTTGCCAAAGCGATTGTGGAGGCGACGACCCATTATGAGGACTATGCCTTGATCGCAGAATTATCCAAAGGCCTCGGCACCGCGATGAAGGGGCTGGAGATTTCCACCTTGCAACCAGCTGATCGGATGCAGGATCGCGGTTGGTAATGGCGAATCAGGAGGATAGGCCGATGAAGATCGGGGTGCTGGCTCTACAGGGAGCAGTGCGTGAACATCTTAGCATTTTAGAATCAGTCGGTGTAGATCCTGTTCCGGTCAAGCAACCTCAAGATTTAGACTGCCTGGATGGCTTAGTGATTCCCGGTGGTGAATCCACCACCATCAGCAAATTAATGCACCGCTATGGGTTGATGGAACCGATCCGACAACGGGGATTGGCGGGGATGCCTATCTTTGGCACCTGTGCAGGCTTAATCCTACTGGCCAAAGAGTTAGAAGGAACGGATCAATCCCATCTGGGGCTGTTGGACATCACCGTTCGCCGTAACGCCTTTGGGCGGCAGCGGGAAAGCTTTGAGGCCCATTTGCAGGTGAAGGGAGTCGCTGACAATTATGAAGCGGTTTTTATCCGCGCCCCATTGATCATAAAGACGGGACCGGCTGTCAAAGTCTTATCCGCACTGGATGAGCGGATTGTGATTGTGCAGGAAGGACATCTTCTCGGTGCTGCCTTTCACCCGGAATTGACCGAGGACTCCCGCTTACATCGCCATTTTGTCGAGATGGTGAAGCAAGCGGCCAGCGTAAACGCTTAAAAACAATCAATAGCGAGGATGAGAACCAGTACCCTGAACGGATGGTGCAGAGAGGCGGTGGTTGGTGAAAACCGCTCCATCCATCAGGGGAATCCCTCTCAGAGCTGGGCGTGAAAACGGAACTTTCCGTTAAGCGCACCCGGTTGGCGGCCCGTGATCCCGCTGTGAGAGGATCGGACCCGTATAGTCCGGTCAATAAGGGTGGCAACGCGGAACCTTCCGTCCCTTGGGGTGAAGGTTCCTTTTTATTTGTTAAAAGGAGGGGTTTCACATGTTGGACATCAAATGGTTGCGTAACAATCTGGAACTTGTGCGGGAAAAGTATCAGCATCGGGGCGAAGATGTCAGCGGCTTGGATGCGATTTTGCAGTTGGATGAGCGTCGTCGTCGCGGATTGGCGGAGACGGAACAGTTAAAAAACCGACGCAACACTGTCTCCAAGGAGATTGCCGCCAAGAAGAAGGCAGGGGAGGATGCGGCGGATGTCATCGCAGAGATGCGGGAAGTGGGCGATCGCATTAAGGAGCTGGATGATGAGATTCGTCAGGTGGACGAACAGCTGCGCCACGTATTGCTCACTTTGCCTAACATTCCCCATGAAAGTGTCCCGGTCGGTGACAGTGAGGAAGATAATGTGCCGGTGCGCCATTGGGGAGAGGTGCCAACATTCTCCTTTGAACCTCAAGCCCATTGGGATTTGGCAAAAGGGTTGGATCTGCTGGACTTTGAACGAGCAAGCAAAGTAACCGGTTCCCGCTTTGTCTTTTACAAAGGGGTAGGGGCACGTTTAGAGAGAGCTTTAATCAACCTAATGCTGGACCTGCATACGGAGCGGCACGGATACACGGAGATGATTCCGCCGTTTATGGTTAACCGCAACAGCATGACCGGTACAGGTCAGCTACCCAAATTTGCCGAAGACTCCTTTGCCGTGGCTGCTACCGATTACTATCTGATCCCTACCGCAGAAGTGCCTGTCACCAACTATCATGCCGATGAGATTCTCTCCGGTGACGAGCTTCCCAAAAAATTTGCAGCCTTTAGCGCCAACTTTCGCTCAGAAGCGGGTTCCGCCGGCCGGGATACCCGTGGTCTCATTCGGACGCACCAGTTTAACAAAGTGGAACTGGTCAAATTGGTAAAGCCGGAAACTTCCTACGAAGCGTTGGAGTCCTTGGTACAGGAGGTGGAGACGGTATTGCAGTTGCTGGAACTCCCCTACCGGGTGTTAAATATGTGCACCGCCGATCTCGGCTTTACCGCCGCCAAGAAATACGATTTGGAAGTATGGCTTCCCAGCTCCAACACCTACCGTGAAATTTCTTCCTGCAGCAATTTCGAGGATTATCAAGCCCGTCGGGCCAATATTCGCTTTCGCCGCGATGCTGGTTCCAAGCCGGAATTTGTTCACACCTTAAACGGTTCCGGCCTAGCCGTGGGTCGAACCGTAGCCGCCATCCTGGAAAATTTCCAGCAAGAAGACGGCAGCATTCGCATCCCAAATGCGCTTCAACCTTATATGGGCGGGTTGGAGAAAATCACGCGCAACTGATTGGACTCCCTTGCAGAAAAGGCCCAGCCTGTGATACAATGTTGGGGCAAGTTTGCCCCTCGTGGAGAGGTGGTCGAGTGGTTGAAGGCAACGGTCTTGAAAACCGTCGAGGGTTCACGCCCTCCGTGGGTTCGAATCCCACCCTCTCCGCCAATGATAATAAGGGTAAAAGAGAGAGAAAGCCGTCCAATTTTTGGGCGGCTTTCTTTTGCATGTTAGGCATGACATGAAAATAGGTGTCTATGGTTATTGCAATGGTGGAATGTGCTACCTCATTTTTAAAAGGATTATGGCCGGTAAAGTCTGACAGGCGATCGATGATACGGCCGGGGACTTGCATAGACGGACACATGTGCTGCCGTAAAAAATCCTCTGCGTCTGAGCAGAGGATTTTCATTAAATGGAGCGGATAATGCCGCCTTCCACCCTTTGCGCCGAACCGTTGATCGCCGCCGCTTTCTCCGAGGCGAGATAGACGATCGTGCTGGCGACTTCCTCCGGCTTTGCGTAGCGCTGAATTAAAGAAGTCGGCTCATTCACCTTAAAGTAATCTTTGACAAATGTGTCTAAATCGGTATTCCCCGCTGCGGCAGCTCCCTTCATATAATTGGAAACGCCTTCAGTCCAGGTTGGTCCGGGAAGGACCGAGTTTACGGTCACATTCGTACCTTTCGTCATTTCCGCCAGTCCTCTTGATAAGCTGATCAAAGAGGTTTTAGTCATTGAATAAGGGATCATTTGTGGAAGAGGCTTGATGCCGGCTTCGCTTGCGAGATTCAAAATTCTGCCCGCGTTCCGTTTGAGCATTTTCGGTAGGAAGGCGCGGCAAAGGCGGACGGCGCTTAACACGTTCACCTCAAAATACTGAAGCCATTCCTCATCCATGACGTCCGCAAAATTTTTTACTTCAAAGAATCCCATATTGTTGACGAGGATATCAAGCTCGCCGAGCTGTTCCGTTTTTTTTATCAACGTCCGGCTTTGTTCAGGATCGGACAAATCCGCGGCGATTCCGTAGACGGTCCCGTACTTAGAAAGCTCGTCTGCGACTGATTGAACCTTTTCTTCGGTACGTCCGTTTATGATGACCCGGGCGCCCTCCGCCAAAAAGGCTTCAGCCGTTGCTTTTCCAATCCCTGCAGTAGAGCCTGTTACGAGCACGAGTCTATCTTGCAGCTGTAAATCCATATGAAATCCATCCTTGCTTTTAAAAAGTCTGAGATGAAAAAACATTCGTTTACAAGTATAGTGCAGCGGATACGTCATCGTCAAAGAACCTGCTTGACACTCTCCTATGTTTCTCTCTCTTTGAGCAATTTATAAAGCTTTAAAGTTCATTTTTTAGCAGTCATGCATCTCAAGTGGATCAGTTCGATTCTCCAACTTGGTAAACGCCTTATTGGTCATACTTTGTTTTACTGAAGGCCTTAGAGGGATATTATTTGGCGGAAGTAACATTGATGGGTTATTGTTTGTTGTTTACAGTTGCTGGGTATGCTAATATAAAGTTGAGCATAAACTACAAGTAGCCCCAGGCGGGCACCTGGAGCCACTGTAGGACGTACTTCATCGACGGGACGGGACCCACCGTCCTGGAGAAGTCAGTGTCGCAAAGACCCCAACCTCCTAGCGGGACCGCGAAATCCTTTTGCTAGGGGCATGGGGTCTTCTTCGTCTTCGCTGCCGCCCGCGTGTACCAAAAACAACAGAATCCGCTTAATTAGATTAACACAAAAGAAACCGTCCCGATTTGGGATGGTTTTTTGCATCACTTGCTTATTTTGATTTTGCTTAATCCAATTCCTTCCCATCGTTGACATATTGATCACCTTATATTAGAGTCAGGTGCTATTTTTTCGGTGAAACATGGGATAAATCCTATGTCAGGGTGAAGTTTAAAAAATATTCAATGGAAACGGGGGACATCTCTCGCTAAAATAAAAATATACGGTGAAAAGGAGTTAAACCATCATGAAACCCTTTCAACCCATTTATCGTGAGCTTGTCGATGAACTTTCCAGTATGGTTGCCAACAAACAGATCCAAAATCAGTGTCGTCTGCTGGGTGAGGGATTGAGTGGTCGGGTATATGAGTATGAGAATTTTGCTGTGAAAGTGTTTAAAGAAGACGGCAGTGAGAACGACGATTATCGGATGCTAAACCGCCTTCACCACCATTCTGCCTTTCCGACGCTCCACTATTATGAAGACCGCTTTATGCTGATGGACAAATGCGATGGAACGACCTTGGCACGGGAGCGAGAAAGTGGAGACGGGCTAAAGGATGCATATTTTACGCAAATTGAACAGGTGGTAGAAGAGTGTTATCAGGTAGGGATTATTCCGCGGGATCTACATCTAAACAATGTGATGGTGGATCGCGATAATCGCATTAAAATTGTGGATGTCGGCCGTTTTGTCCACACCGATCAGTCTGAAGATTACAAAGAACGATTGACGGAAGATTTGCAGGATCTCAAATACCATGTATTCGGTTTTGGCTTTTTCTCCTCCTCTCGTCGCAAACGGAGACGCCATCGTTATCGTTCATCCGGTTCCCGTTCCCATAGCAACTCCCACTCTTCCCGCTCTTACTCTTCCTCCCGCCGCAAAAGACGGAAATACCGTAGAAAAAGATACCATTCTTCATAATGTCTTTTGAGCATGGCTTTTGAGAGCTTGTGTAGAGAGGATAAATATGCTTCTTGAATCAGCTGCAACAAGTGATGGTCGCTTGTCAAGGATGTTTGGTCCGGTGCCAAAGGATGAATCACCATAAGAAAATCACGCTTGCCAATATAAACCCTGCCGTTATTGCAGGGATTCGCAAGGAACAAAGGGCAACCTCGCTGACGGGTTGCTCTTTCTTTTTTGCCGCTATTGTCTGCGATCAGGAGGGGGACAGGCGCCCGGCGCATTGATGACGTGATCGCCACCCCATTCGGGAGTGTCCATATTGTCAGGATCATAGGTGATCTGCTTTTGAATGGGAACATAGGCATCTCCGCCGACGACAGGTGAAGGGCCAGCATTGCTTTTACTGGTGTTCCGATTGGCGATTCCGCTATTGCCGATGGCTACCGTACTGGCGGTGGACATGGAGACAATCTTGATATTGTTGATGTTGATGGTTAGGTTGATCTCTTTCACCATCGGCACCTCCTTTTGGTATTCGGGCCGTGGTTCACAGGGATACGTGCCCAGTATACGCATAGATGAAAAAATGGTGCATGCACATTCTGCCCACCTCCCGCGTAAAACAGTAGCAGAAAACAAAGAAGCGACGGGGAGGGAATGGAATGGGGGTCACAATTCGATCGCTGGATGTGGATCGTTGTTCCCAACACGCCAATGTGACATTTGGCGATAATGCGATATCAAGTCGTAACCAACTAAAACGGAACGATTGTGTGGTTATTTTTGCAGGTGGTTCGATCCATGCTCCAACCGATACATCTATCAATATGGATCCGGACGATTTTGATCAATATGCTGACAACAGACAAAACACAATCTTCCCGTAAGGAATGCTGGAGGAGGAAGGATGGATGCCAGTTTTTTTAAATGTCGGTTTCGTGAAAAATGATCAGCTCAATAGCGGTGGTACACTCGGTTTTGGGCAGAACATCGTTCAAAACCGAACCTCTACCAAGACTAACCAAGGATCCTTCAACGTTGGGGACGGCTTGAGCGCAGCGCCGATCCTCTTTCAACTGAATGGGGATACGGATCTGATTGATCAAACTTCGATTGAAGCAGCTGATATCGCGGCACCACAAGTGTAGGTGGAGCGAATGTTTACCAATCTCCATGTGGGAGTAATAAAAACCAACATCGTCACCCAAGGTGGGATCGTGGGAGTCGGTATCAATCTGGTGCAAAATCGAAACGCCACCAAGCAAAACAATGGCGTTTTTACCATCGGGGATGGCGTTTCCTATATTCCCACCAGCACCTTGGTCAACTGGGACCCCGATAAAGCCGATATGGTAAATATCGATGCAAACAATGTCGGTGGTGGGCAAATTTGAGAAATCAAACAAACGAAAACCTTGGCCCGTCTTGGAGGGATGAACCATGTGCGGTATCTCGGGTTGGCTTGATTGGGAACGAGATCTAAGCCTTAGGCGCGACTGGTTGGAAAAAATGAATCAAACCCTGATTCCACGCGGGCCCGATGCGGAGGGAATCTGGCTCTCCCCCTGCACCGGATTAGCCCATCGTCGCTTAATCGTCATCGATCCGGAAGGTGGCGTACAGCCGATGATCCGCCGTTATGGGGATCGCAACCTGGTGATCACCTACAACGGTGAATTGTACAATATGGATGAGCTCTCCCGCGAACTGACAGTAAGGGGGCATACGTTTCAGTCCCGTTCCGATACGGAGTTGGTTTTGGCTTCATACGCCCAATGGGGAACAGATGCCCCCGCACATCTAAACGGTATTTTTGCTTTTGCTATTTGGGATGAGCGGGAGCAGAGTCTGTTTTTGGCCCGGGATCGGATCGGGGTAAAGCCTTTGTTTTACACAATCCGTAAGGGATCTGTTTTTTTTGGATCGGAGTTAAAATCGTTGTTGGCTCATGCTGACATCACCGCAGAAGTCGATGCGGAAGGGTTGGCGGAAGTATTGGCGATGGGCCCCTCTCGCACGCCGGGTCACGGTGTGTTTAAAGGGGTGAAAGAACTGCGTCCTGGCCATTGGATGAAGGTGACGCGCCATTCGCAACGGGTGGAAGCGTACTGGCAATTGGAAAGCCGTCCGCACACCGATGACTTGCCGACTACGATCGAGCGGGTACGTCAGCTTTTTACCGATGCGGTTGAGCGGCAGCTGGTATCGGATGTGGCCATCGGCACGATGCTCTCCGGCGGATTGGACTCCAGTGCGATATCCGCATGCGCAGCCCGTTATTTCCGGAATACGGGCAAAGGGGCGCTCTCCACTTTCTCCGTTGATTACGACGGAAACGATCGCTACTTTCAACCCAACGAATTTCAGCCCAATGCGGATGCGCCGTGGGTCAAGCGCATGTCCCAGGCGATCGATTCCAACCACTACCCGATTGTGATTGACAATGCGGAGTTGGCAGAATCCCTTTCCCATGCACTTTTGGCGCGCGATTTGCCCGGCATGACCGATGTGGATGCTTCTTTGCTCCTGTTTTGCCGGGAGATTAAAAAACATGCAACAGTGGTATTGTCCGGGGAGTGTGCCGATGAAGTGTTTGGGGGGTATCCTTGGTTTCACCGTGAAGAAATGATCCAAGCGGATACCTTCCCATGGTCTCGCCATATCCACGAGCGTGTCTCTTTTTTGGCGCCGGAGATACGGGGGGCGATTCGGCCGCAAGAATATGTTCAGGACCGTTATTGCGAAGCTATGGCAGAGGTGCCGCGGCTGGAAGGGGAGGAAGGGCTGGAAGCCCGTATTCGGGAGATCTTTTACCTCAATCTAACCCGCTGGATGCCGACACTGTTGGACCGGAAAGATCGTATGAGCATGGCGGTGGGGTTGGAAGTGCGCGTTCCGTTTTGTGATCACCACTTGGTGGAGTACGTTTGGAATATCCCCTGGTCGATGAAGCGACTAAATGGACGGGAAAAAGGATTATTCCGGGAAGCGATGAAGGGGATTTTGCCCGATGATGTTCTGTTTCGCAAAAAAAGCCCCTACCCCAAAACCCATAATCCGGCATATCTACAAGCGGTAAAAGAGCAAGCGCTACACATCCTGGATGATCCCAACGCACCCGTTTGTCAGTTGTTGGATCGCGATGCTGTTCGCTCCTTTGCAACGGGAGACCTTACCCAGGTCAACTTGCCTTGGTTCGGCCAATTGATGAACGTGCCACAGCTGTTCGCCCATTGGATTCAATTGGATCAGTGGATGCGCGATTATCGCGTTCGTTTGGTGGATTGAGATCGCCCCAAGAGGGGCAAATTTTTTTGTGCAAAAACTTTGTCGAAAGCCTATCAAAATACGAACTAATGTTCTATAATCAAAACAAGGACTGAACCGCTCCCCATCACCACCTTCGCCAAAAAGGGGGCAGGAGCATGGAGAAATGGGTTCAATTGATGGTTGCGATTGTGTCACTGCTACGGGTGTTGTTGGAATTACCGCAGTCGCTCGGCCGTTGGAAAGAGCATCAAAAAAAACGGGGCAGCCATCGTCGAAAACGTTCCAGTAAAGGTTAACCGGGTATGATTGAAGTGTGTATCGATTAAACTTCATCTTGGAGAGAAGATCGTGTTCTCCCGTAATTCAGCTGCCAATTGAATGGACTGCCATTGGGTGGTCCTTTTTTTGATGGGTTGCGACTGCGTTTTCATCCATGATAAAATAATGACTACGATATGTGCCCGTAGCTCAGTGGATAGAGCAGCGGTTTCCTAAACCGCGTGTCGGAGGTTCGACTCCTCTCGGGCGCACCAAAGGTAGAAATGATGCGGATTTTAGCAGGCCTGCGGGGGTACCCCCCTATTTCCGCCCGTTAAGCCTAATGGAAAGCTTAACGATAGCACATAGTTTCACACCCACTTCTGCACAAGAATTGGTAGCCGCCTTTATTTCGGTTCAAAGCGTGAAGATACGCAACGATCCGAAGGAAGGCGGTCTTTATTTTGTGGTAAAAAAAAGTATTAGTGCGAGAACGGCATTGTAACCGTTTAGATTCGTCTGCTGTGATCTGCGGGTTGTCCGATTGTAAAATCTCAAGAGTTGGGTGCTAAAACGTAATACTTACGTTTTACATTTTGATGGGTATCGTTTATAATAAGTACACACAGGTAATAAGAGGACGATAAAAAAGAGACCTTATCTCTCAAGTGATTGGAGGGTCGCCATGGAAAGGCATATTTTGCCATTGCAGCGTTTTCCATGGCAGTTGTGATGGATACAATCTTGGAATTGAGGGGAGTCCACTTTGCATACGGATCGCAACCGGTACTGGAAGGGATTGACCTGTCGTTAAAACGAGGGGAATTTCTCGGACTGGTCGGCCCTAACGGTTCGGGAAAGTCGACCTTGATTCAGTTGACACTGGGCGGGCTCTCCCCTGATCAAGGAGAAGTTGATCTGTTTGGAACGCCGCAGCGCCGGTTTCGAGAGTGGTCTCGCATTGGTTATGTTTCACAAAAGGCGAACAGTTTTAATCTGGGCTTTCCGGCTACAGTACGGGAAGTCGTGGCGTCGGGGCTTTACGGCAAATTGGGTTTATTCCGGCGCATGACGCGTAAAAACTGGGAACGGGTACTGCAGGCGATTGAGCAGGTAGGGTTGACGCCTTATACTGATCGCAATATCGGGCGGCTTTCCGGCGGGCAACAACAGCGCGCCTTTATCGCGCGGGCGTTGGTAAGCGATCCTGATTTATTGATTTTGGATGAACCCACCGTTGGGGTGGATGCCCACTCATCGGAGCAGTTTTATGATCTATTGCTGAATCTGCATCGGGAAAAAGGGTTGACACTGCTGTTGGTCAGTCATGATATCGGTGCGATAACGACTTATGTCGATCGGATCGCTTGTTTAAATAAACAGCTCTTTTTCCATGGGAAATCCGATGAATTTTCGCTACGAAGCCAAGAGATTTTGACAAAAGCTTACGGGCATAAAGTGACAGTATTGGAACATGGTCATCAGTCGTGTTCCATCGGGTGAGGAGGTCATGGGTGCGGCAATGGCATCCAATTTGATATGATAGAGATGATCCTGCAGTATGAATTTATGCAACGGGCTGTACTAGCTGGAATGATCATCGGATTGATCTCCCCAGTAGTGGGAGTCTTTTTGGTGGTACGGCGGCTGTCGTTAATCGCCGATGCCCTGGCACATGTTACCTTATCCGGAGTGGCGGCGGGGTTGTTGTTACAAAAGAGTTTTCCCGCACTACAATCGGTTCATCCCCTCTATTTCGGGATGGGTTTTTCCATGGGGGCCTCCGTTTTTGTAGAGCAATTGCGCGGGTTATACCGATCTTACCAGGAATTGGCTATTCCTGTCATTATGTCCGGCGGAATTGGATTGGGTGTGGTGTTGATCAGTGCTGGCGACGGCTTTAATGTGGATGTGGCTGGTTATCTGTTTGGAAGTATTTTGGCCGTCGGCCAGTCAGAGCTTTATGTCATCATTGTGACGGGTGTCGTGGTGTTCCTGTTGGTTTCGCTCTTTTACAAAGAATTGTTTGCCCTTTCCTTTGATGAGGAGAGTGCCGTCTTTAGCGGTATTCCCCGTCGCTGGATCAACCTTTTATTCAGTTTGGCGGTGGCGATGGTAATCACCGCATCGATCCGTGTGGTGGGGATATTATTGGTATCGGGGTTGATTACCCTACCGGTGGCTGCCAGCCTACAAATTGCCAACAGTTTTAAGCAAACCCTGTTTTTATCCGTATTTTTTGCGCAAATTGCGGTGTTTTCAGGATTAGCTGCCGCTTTTTACTTTGATTGGGCCTCTGGTGGCACCATCATTTTGGTGTCTGTCGTCATTTTGGCAGTCGTGGTAGCGGTCAAACGCTTCCGGCGTATCGGTAATTAGGGAATGGATAGGGGCGATATCCATGAATGTGGAACAAGCGCTAAATCGATTGAAGCAAAAAGGTTATAAATACACGGGTAAACGGGAAACGATGGTGGAGATATTCAGCCGGGAGGACCGTTACTTGACGGCTAAAGAAGTAATGGAGGAGATGCAAGGCCAATTTCCCGGTCTAAGCGTTGATACGATATACCGCAATCTCTCCCTGTTTGAAGACCTGGGTATTGTTGAAGGGACGGAATGGGAAGGAGAGCGACGCTATCGCTTTCATTGTGGCGGGGATCATCACCACCATCACTTGATCTGCAAACAGTGTGGTCGGACTAAGCCGCTCAACCTTTGCCCGATGAATGCACTCCTGGGAAAACCGGCAGATTTTACGATTACCGATCACAAATTTGAGATATACGGCTACTGTCAGGATTGTGAAATCAATCCGGACGAGCAAGCGGTCAAGTGAGGGAAGCAGAGTGAATCACGACTATTTTATGTTGGAGGCGATCGCACAGGCACAGCAGGCGCAGGCGATCGGTGAGGTGCCGATTGGAGCGGTTGTGGTAAAGGATGATCACATTATCGGTCGGGGGTACAATTTGCGCGAAACGGATCAAGATCCAACCGCCCATGCCGAGATGATAGCGATTCGGGAGGCGGCCCACACCTTGGGAAGTTGGCGGCTGACCGACTGTTCCCTCTATGTGACCTTGGAACCGTGTCCGATGTGTGCTGGAGCGATCATGCTGGCACGTATGGAGCGGGTGATTTACGGTGCGACCGATCCCAAGGGTGGTTGCGCCGGTACTCTGATGAACCTGTTGCAAGATCCGCGCTTAAACCATCAGACCGAGGTAGTGGACGGCTGGATGCGGGAGGAGTGCGGGGCGCTGCTCACCCGCTTTTTCCGTGAGTTACGGGCGAAAAAGAAAAATAAGCCTAAATAGAGGCTGCTGAAAAGTGATCGGGCCAAGAAAACGAATTTTATCGTAGCTCGACGCCTTGACTTTTGCCGGAGTATCCGATAAAATTGTTCATTGTCAGATTGAAAAACATGGAGAGGTGTCCGAGTGGTCGAAGGAGGCGGTCTCGAAAACCGTTGTGCGGTTCACGCCGTACCGTGGGTTCGAATCCCACCCTCTCCGCCAAATAGAAGGGTTTTAAAACAGAAAGCCGTCCAATTTTTGGGCGGCTTCTTTTTGCATGTTGGGCATGACATGAGAAAATGTGTCCATTGTGATCGTAATGGTGGAACGACTTAACCACTCTGATACTTACTTTTGGGTACCTGTCCGGTATTTCTACATTTCTTGATCTACAAAGAGCAATCAGGAATTCGGATTTAATTATTTTGGTTTTTTACTCCCCACTCACATAATCCTTCTAAAACTGGTAATAGAGTTTCCGCTTTATTTGTAAGACTGTACTCGACTTTAGGGGGAACTTGAGGATACTCTTTCCGGTTTACCAGACCATCTGCTTCCAATTCTTTTAGTTGTGAACTCAATGTTTTATAAGTAATAGCTCCTATTTGTCTTTTCAGATCATTAAAGCGAACCGGTTGGTTTTCTGCTAGTAGGTAAATGATAACCATTTTCCATTTGCCACCAATAACTGAAATAGTATAACCAAAAGGTGTATCTTGAATATTTTTTATTTTACCTTTATATTCAGCCATACCCATATTAGCACTATCCTTTCGGGTAGTATCTATCAAAAAAGAGCGTACTATTTTTTTATTTGCGTTCATTTTATACTGACCATAGGTTTAAGTAAAGGAGAGGAAAAATGACTAAAAAAACAATACGTCTTTTTATGCCACAATGGCAAGGTGGGAACAACCCTAACTACTCTTTTGGAGCCGAACTGCTTGCATGGCTAGCTCCAGAAAATGATCAACCTCTTATTCATGTTCCAGTTCAAGCTTACGATGGAACTCCACTTGAAAATGAGAACGGTATGAATGGAAGAACACAGCTACTTGAACAATTAGAGGCTGCTCAGCATATCATTAATGCTCATAAACCCGATCGCATTGTCATGTTTGGTGGTGATTGCTTAGTCGAGCAAGCCCCATTTGCCTATTTAAACGAACGATATGGGGGGGAATTAGGTTTAATTTGGATCGATGCTCACTCCGACTTAGTTAATTATGTTGGGTATGATAACGGACATGCATTACCTCTCGGGAATCTCTTGGGAATAGGAGATGAGGAGTTCGTAAAACATGTGGAAATCCCTTTAAAACCAGAAAATGTCTTTATCGCGGGATTAGCAGCTCCTACTGAACAACAAACAAAAGAGATTTCAGAAGCGTTTCAAAGACTCGGTATCGCTCCTACAGAACCGGATACAGAAGTAATTCAAAGACTAGGTATTCGAACTGCTGGAACCCAAGAGTTAACGAACAGTACTGAATCTGTAAAAGAGTGGATTAAAGAAAGTGGCATTAAGCACCTAGCTATACACCTTGATTTAGACGTACTTGACCCAAAGGCATTTCGTTCTTTATTATTCGCCAACCCTGAAGAACCCTTTCATTTATCTCCTGCGGGAACAATGCAAATGCCTCAACTGCTTAATCTGATTAAAGAACTATCTGAAGAAACAGATATAGTTGGATTAGGTATAACGGAGCATTTGCCATGGGACTCTATTAACTTGAAGAATCTGCTTGCAGAAATACCTATTTTAAATAACTAAAGTCAAAAACGGAGTTATAATAGAACAATGAAGGGTTTCGCAATTGCGAAACCCTTTTTATTTGCTGAAATTACGATTGACCTGCTGTGATTGATAAAATTTTACCCGCAATCACGTTACAGTAATGTCATTAAAAAAGCGCGACCTCTATAATTCGGGTCGCAAAGGGCCCTCCGGTGGGCGTAATGGCCCTTCAGGGATATCAGGATCAATCGGGGGGTTATTTTTCCACCAAGGGTAAAAATAGAATGGACCAAAATAGAAAGTGGATCGCGTGTAAACCATCCACGGCGGTATATAAAAGGGACTGAACATCATTCCGCTCACCTCCTCACATGTTTCGTATACATCCTGTCGGTTTTATGAAAGGAATGCACCCTAGTGTCAGGGTGCATTAACAAGGGAGATTAACTAGAAGTATCCGAGCTTCCCAATGTATCATTCATATGGGTTGAAGAGGATGAGGAGCTTGAAGAACTTTCCAAATGATGATGTTTCATCGCCTTTTCCATGTACTTGTAGGCTTTTTTACAATGGTAGTAAGCTTTTTTCAGCGCGTGGTAATCCATGTGATAATAATGTCTGTGGTGATCATGATGTTTGTGGTGCCTGTGATGATGATGCTTATGATGATCATGATGCTTGTGATGCTCTCGGTTGAGGTCCATTAACCACCCTCCTTTGTATGTCTAGGGTTATCCACACTAGGCATGTTATGTGATTTCCATGATGTTGACACCAAGCCAAGAGCCCGTTTTTGTTTAAAAGAAGTCGGCCCCTTTTTTTATGTTCAGCTTAATATCGCATCGGTCTCCATCGAAACCGCTTATCGTCCGAAAACGACCGATTGTTGGTAATTGATATACAAGGAGCAGGGTTCCTTATATAGTGACTCTAAAGGGATGTGATGCAATGAAAGTGGAAGTCTCCATTGATCCGTCTTGTAAAGAACCGAAAATCATCATCCTAACTGATAAAATGACAGACGAAATTACGGAGCTAATCAAACGATTATCCGAAAGTACGATGGATTCTTTAGCCGTATTTTCCCATCGTGGCGTTGTAATCATCTCTTGCAAGGATATTATCCGAATTTATACAGAGAAACAAAAAGTTTATGTTCAAACCAAAGATGGGATATATACGGTCCGTTTAAGATTATATGAACTGGAAGAAAAACTGGATCGTAAATGGTTTGTCCGCATTTCTAATTCAGAGATAGTCAATATCCGAATGATTACAAACATGGATATTAGTATGACCGGAACCATTGGTGTAGCGCTAAAAGGGGATATTAAAACGTATGCGTCCCGTCGCTATGTAAAAAAGATCAAGAACTTGTTTGGAATATGAGGTGAAATGATGAAATTGATACTTAGTCGAATCATAGGTGGTTTTGTTACAGGGGTTTTTGGAGGGCAAATGGTTCAGATTCTAATTTCATTACAATTGGGTCAAGGGACCTATCTTCCTGTTATCGATCATTTTGGTGCACACTTTCCAAATGAATGGACCGCAGTCATCGTGCAAATGATGTTGACTGGCTGTATCGGCATTACGTTTGCAACGACGTCACTTGTATTTGATATTGCGAAATGGGGATTATTCAAGCAATATGCCGTCCATTTCATTGTCACCACCAGTGTATGGGTACCGATCGTCTTCCTATTGTGGGTGCCGGAACTGTATATCGGTATCTGGATTATCCTGCTAAACATTATAGGGATCTATCCGCTGATCGGCTGGTTGCAGTATACCTTTTCCAAAAAGGACATCAAACAGATCAACCGCTCGATTCAGATGAAATTGAAGGAAACAGAGGGGGATGAGTAATGGCGATTGTCATAAAAAAGTTAACAAAGAGGTTTAATGATCGTACAGCAGTAGACGGTTTATCATTAATGATTGAAAAGGGTGAATTTTTTGCTCTACTCGGTCAAAATGCTGCGGGGAAAACAACAACCGTTAAAATGTTGAGCGGTTTGCTGACACCTGCAAGCGGTGATGCTTGGATGAATGGGGATAGCATCGTTCAAAATCCAGCAGCAGTAAAGCAAAAAATCAACCTTTCTCCACAAGAATCCGCCGTTGCCCCCAATCTTACGGCAAGGGAAAATTTAGAGTTTGTTGCAAGGATATATGGATTGAATAAAGATACGGCGGAACAAAAGGCGGATGAACTGATGGTGAGATTTGGTCTAACCGATCGTGCGAAAAGTAAAGCGAAATCGTTATCAGGTGGGTTACAGCGTAGGTTAAGTATTGCAATGGCAATGATCTCAAACCCAGAAATTCTCTTTTTAGATGAGCCAACCCTTGGTTTAGACGTGCGCGCAAGACGCAATCTGTGGAAGGTTTTATTGGAACTAAAGGGGAAAATGACAATTATATTGACAACACATTATTTAGGAGAAGTGGAAGCATTAGTGGACCGCGTTGGTATTATGCATAATGGGAAATTACATGCACTGGGTACCATTGAAGAGTTAAAACGGCAAACCAGTCAAGAAACGTTAGAAGATGTATTCCTTTCATTGACGGAGGAGGGTTAAGGATGAGAGCTCTTGCCTTTACACAGCGCAATCGTAAAGAAATCTTGCGTGATCCAATCACACTGATATTGGGCATCGGGTTACCAATTCTCATCATGTGGCTCTTCTCCGCCATTCAAAAAAATATGCCGCAAATGCCCTCTGATTTATTTCGTATCGAAAACTTAATCCCAGGTGTGATCGTATTTAGCTTCACATTTATCACATTATTTTCCGGATTGCTGTTGGGAAAAGATAAAAGTAGTTCGTTTTTAATGCGTATATTTGCTTCGCCGATGACGGCAAAAGATTATATCGTCGGATACTCTCTTCCCTTATTATCCGTTGCGATTCTACAAACAGCCATGTGCTATCTTGCTGCCTTTTTATTGGGTTTACCTTTTAGTATGAACATCTTGGCTTCAATCATCGTACTTGTGTGGATTGCGTTTCTATATATTGGATTTGGTGTGTTATTAGGGACGTACCTAACAGATAAACAAGTGAACGGAGTTTCCGCGATCTTCGTCAACCTCTCCGCGTTGTTAAGCGGCACATGGTTTGAATTGGATATGGTTGGTGACACATTTAAAACGATTGCGTATCTTCTCCCGTTTGCTCATGCCGTTGATGCCACTAGAGCAGCGTTGGCGGGTGAATATGGAGATATAATCGTGCCGTTGCTTTGGGTCATCAGTTACACAATCGTGATTTTTGTGATCGCCATTTTAGGTTTTAAAAAGTTAATGAAAAATTAAGAAGGGGTCGAAAACAAATGAACATAGCGTGATTCTAGAAGATCCACCGCTTTTTTTCTTCTGAACTGCCAAGGGCTAAAAAGACTTTTAACTATGTTGATTTGAGCCGTGACCAGGATCAATAGAGAAATGAAAACGTTCAGTCTCATTCATCACTCGGGCCAGTTTAATGACGAAGTCGTGGGTAAAGGCAAAAGGAAACCGTTTAAGCGGTTTCCTTTTGCGGGTTAAGCGATGGTTAGATTTTAATGGAATTGATGGGGGTTACTATCTTTAACCGTTACCAGGTTCACTTTTAGTTGTGGATGTATCCGTAACTACATAGGTTGTAGCAGAAACGTTAGAAGCCGTGAAGAATGTAAAAAGTGCCATAGCTGCGATGATTGAGAGCTTAGTCCATCTCACCAAAAAAATCACCCTCTTCCTCAAGTTCTTTTTTTACTGCATACATATTTCGCATACAATTGATGAATTCCTTCTCATCGATTGCGTTCCAACATTCCGCTAGTTTATATAAAGCTTTATACTCCTGTTTTTTAAGTTTGTGTTTTTGAGCCAGCTCCAACGTGCGTTGGTAATATGGGATAGCATCCTTGAGTTCTTCATTTTCCTTCATATAATCACCCATGCCGATGAGAGCATAGATTAATCGAGGAGCATCATTCGCCTTTTCTGAGATCTGGATCGCTTGTGCAAATGATTCCTTTGCTTCTGCATACTTTTGCAGATGAAGATACAATAATCCCTGCATTACATAGGTGGTGGAGGCCAACCTTTGATCAGGGAGAAAATCTTTTGCTTGCAGTGCAGTAGTAAAGCAAGCTTCTCCTTTTGCCAAATCCCCCAATGTCGTATAGATACAGCCCAACTGGGTCCAGGTTTCAAAGATCGATCTATAATGCTGGTTGCGAATGGACAGTTTTAACCCTTCCTGTGCACATTTAATCGCTTCCTCTTCACAGCCTGTCCTTCTTAAAAACTCAATCCGGGCCCAATAAATGGTGAGAAGGGTATCCACATCATAAATTCCAAAACGTTCATCCCATATCTCCTCAACGACCCGCATCCCTTCGTGAATATGTCCCAACCGTTCTAAGTAGATCGCCTTATTACGAAGAAGATTATAGCGGAGGTAAGAGCGATCTCCGTTTTCCTTGTAGGCATCGATACCACTATTGGTAAATTGGATTGCGCTTTCCAAGTCATTTTGTAAATAGGCACAAACGCCAAGATCGCAAAAGCTGGAAGCCTCGACGTTGGTTTGTTGATTGTAGGGGTGTTGATTAGCCAGTTTAATCGCCTGATAATAAGCTCTTTCCGCCCGTCTATGCTGTCCCTTAGCATTGAGACAACGCCCTTTTAACATAGAAGCAGTCGCGGCTAGAGGATGATTATCCTCTAAGTTTAACTCTTCAATCTCTTTCAAGGCTTGATCATGTTTATTGAGCTTAAATAAAGTCTCAATCATATCCATATCCAGTTGATGGCTTTTGATCTCATTCTCTTCTTCCATCAGTAGATAGGGGACTTGGTGGGTTTCGATGTTTAGCTTTTCCAACAGGTATAGGGCTTTGTTCATGCTGACATGAGGGACACCGCGTTCGATGTTGCTGATGGTAGCGGGGGAAATATTATCATCCGCCAAATCTTCCAAACGGAACCCTCTCTGTTTACGGACTTTCCGTATAATTTCGCCGATTTCATGGAGTTCAACCGTTTTCACGACTGTTCACCCTCCCTCGGTAACAGATATATCTTAATTTTACCGCTAATTGAATTTAATTGGAACGGTTGTAGGAGAATAAAATCAAAAGAAGCTTCATATAATCCGATTTTGATATTATAATCTTCCACACTTACTGTTTAAAGTTGATATATGTTCATAAAATGTATATAATAGTAGCACGAGTGAACACATACACGGTTACCACATTGGGACTTGTGACCGCTGACGGACTTATTCGTCAGCGATTTTGAGGTGCAAATCAATCGTAAGAACGAATGAAACCGATCAACCACCGGCAAGGGAGTTGCTTGTGGTTTTTTGTGTGCAAAAAAGATCAATCCTAATATGACCTGGGATGTCAGGAATCCTCGATCATGATTGATTACGGCAATTAAAAACATCTGAGATGGAGGACTAACGGTTGAATACGATCGATACGGAAAATGCTGAGTGGAGAGAGCAAAAACAATTAAAAAGAGCGCCAATCATGATCTCGTTGATTGTCGGAGCGTTTTTTGCCATTTTAAATGAGACATTATTAAATGTCGCCTATACGGATCTGATTGAGGAATTGGAGGTAACCGCCGCAACAATCCAATGGTTGGCAACTGGTTTTATGCTTGTTGTGGGGGTTTTGGTTCCGGTAACGGCACTGCTGAACCAATGGTTTACAACGAGGCAGATGTTTTTCGGAGCGATGATTTTATTTACGATCGGTACATTTGTTTGTGGAATATCCCCCAATTTTTCCATATTGCTGATCGGCCGCTTGATTCAAGCAGGGGGGACGGGCTTGTTGCTGCCTGTGATGATGAATACGATTTTGGTGCTTTACCCGCCGCATGAGCGCGGGGGAGCGATGGGAACGATTGGGTTGGTGATTATGTTCGCACCGGCCATTGGCCCCACTCTGTCCGGATTGATCGTTGAAACGCTGCACTGGCGCTGGCTGTTTTTTCTCGTTCTGCCATTTGCGCTTTTATCCATTGTGGTTTCAAGCATTTATCTGAAGAATGTATGGGAAGTAACAAAGCCAAAAGTGGATATCATCTCAATCCTGCTTTCTACCCTCGGCTTTGGTGGTGTGGTGTTTGGTTTTAGCAGTGCGGGAGAAGGGAATGGGGGCTGGATGAGTCCGGAGGTGTATATTCCCCTCGGTGTCGGCGGAATATCGCTGCTGTTATTCTTATGGCGTCAATTAAAAGTGAAAGAGCCGCTACTGGATGTTCGCGCTTTTCAATACCCCATGTTTTCCTTGGCAACAGTGCAGCTGATGATTATGATGATGACGCTTTTTTCGACAATTATTATTTTGCCGATGTTCCTCCAGGGTGCGGCTACTTTAAGTGCTTTTATAACCGGGCTGATTCTCTTGCCTGGCGGGATTCTGAACGGCTTTATTTCACCGGTGGTGGGGCGGCTGTTCGATAAGTATGGGCCGAGAATGCTGGTTATTCCCGGTACGATCATTGTGATGGTGGTGATGTGGTTTATCGCCGGCATTACGCCAACCACTTCTATACCAGCGTTGATTCTTTTACATTCCTTATTGATGATTGGAATCGCCATGGTGATGATGCCTGTGCAAACCAATGGTCTGAATCAGTTGCCCCGTCGATATTATCCGCACGGTACCGCTATTTTAAATACATTACAGCAAGTGGCGGGAGCGATTGGGGTTGCCTTATTCATCAGTATCATGACTGCCGGTCAAAGTAAATACATGGCATCCGTTAGTGATCCTACTGCACCCATTCGGCAAGTAGAAGCGCTGACGGCCGGAGTGCAAGGCGCCTTTTCCATCGGAATGATCTTTGCGGTGGTGGGTTTTGTTCTCGCTTTGTTTATTAAGCGGTCGGCAGCACATCCTGAAGCATAGGTTGACGATCTGAATGATAATTGGTAAGAACATGCAGTCTCAATAATCCTTTCCCCTAGTCTGGAAATAAGCCGTACATTGTTTCAAACGGTCATGTGTGTTACAATAAAAAAACCGTGCTAGATGGGGAGCTTGCGGTGCCCTGTAACCCGCAATCCGCCATAGCGGGGTTGAATTCCTGCCCGAGGTCTTCTCCGTGTGAGGTCTGGTCGATTGAGGACGTGTTGACGAACAGGTCCTGCGCAACGGAAACCTCTGAACTGTGTCAGGTCCTGACGGAAGCAGCACTAAGGAGATCCTTTCGTGTGCCGCAGGGGTGCCTGATCTGAGCGAAATCAGTCGAGTCCGCTCAGGCGGAAAGGTCAGAGGCAGGTGCACGGTATCTCTATATAAACGAATGATAAGGATTCGGGAATCTTCCCGAGTCCTTTTTGGATTGTCATTATAAATATATAGAAGGGATTTTTGAAGCTGACGTGTTCTTGCTGTTTGCAAAGAAAAAAGGGAACTGTCCGCTCCAACAGTCGAGTGCGGGAGCGGGCAAAACTCGCTATCGCTCAAACCTGTTGCAGTGCGAGACTTGGGCATAACAAGACTTGTGCTTGTAATGCACCGCTTTTTCCCGCCCTCGGGGCTTCCGCTGAGTGGTACAGCAAAGGCACTTCGCTTTCAAAAATCCCTTCTCCCTTCAGATAGAAAGTTTCTCAATAAAGAAGGAAGATCAAGGTAAAAAGCGAATAAAAAACCAAGAGCAAACTGGGGGCCATGTCACCGCTGGATTCGGTCATGGCGGCGGAGAGGTGGCTGGATGTGAAGAAACCCGGGGACGGAGGAGATCGGAAGGTGCCCATTGCGTTTCATCTCGACGTTAAGTTGGATCATTTAACATCGTGGGTGGAAGGGATGCCGCAGCCGGCTTTGGTTCTGGATGACCATGGAAAGGTGATCGAAGTGAGCCAATCTCTCCTGAGCCAGGTCGGA
The DNA here is from genome assembly GCF_003046315.1 of Desmospora activa DSM 45169. NCBI lineage: Bacteria > Bacillati > Bacillota > Bacilli > Caryophanales > Thermoactinomycetaceae > Desmospora > Desmospora activa. Next base: position 563,575 of record NZ_PZZP01000002.1, read on the forward strand.
TGGGAGAGATCGTCAGTTCTCAACCAACCCTTTCAACGGTGGTTGTTGTTGCCGGAAAAAGGGGAACACCACCTTTTCCACCCCGGTGAGAGTAAGCCTAAACTGCTAACGTTACAAGGAAGCCTGTTGTCCCCAGATTACTCTCCTCTTCCTTCAACAATTCATTGGATCAGTGGAACTTCTGAGGGACATGGTTATCATTTGTTGATTTTTAATCCTGCATCCAGGGGATGGGGATTGTTTCATCACAGGATAGATCGATTGGCCGCCGATCTACAGCTTGGGATTATTGTTCTAGACGGCAACGGCAGGGTGGATGAGCTAAATCGATCCGCTCAGATGTTAATCGGCGTCAACCGTAATGATGTTTTGCGGCGACCGGTGGAACATGTATTTAATCATCCGATTGATGAAACAGGGAAACTTTCCTCCTTGTTAGAGAAAATACAGAATCGCATCCCATTTCGGGATCAGCCGGTTTCCTGGGTAGTGGGAGAGAAGCGGTTGGATGTGCGGTTGGATTATCAACCCCTTGGCAGATGGGAGGATCACATCATCGGTGCCTACTGCTTGATCCGGGATATGACCCAACTGCAATCCCTAGAAATGCAGGTGCGTCGAAACGATCGGCTGGCGATGATCGGACAGATTGCGGCGGGTACCGCCCATGAAATTCGAAATCCACTCACCTCGATTCGCGGGTTTTTACAAGTGATGAAACACGCCCTACAAGAAAAAGGAGAGTTAAAAGAACAGGGCTATACGGAGATTATGTTGCGAGAAATCGACCGCATCAACAACCTGCTGGGTGAATTTCTCCTGTTGAGCAAACCCCGAAGTGTTCGGATGTGTCCGGTACAAGTGGATGAAATCTGGAAAGAGCTGTTGCCGATCATTGAAAATGAAGCGATTCTTCACAATACAGAGGTTCGTTTTCAGGTGGAGAACCCATCCCTTCCGCGGGTAAAAGCGGATAAAGAACTGCTAAAACAAGTCTTCCTCAATCTGTGCAAAAACGGAATCGAGGCGATGGGAGATGGCGGCATTCTCACCATCCGCCTGTTTGCGATGACGGATCGGAAAGAGTTGGCGATTGAGGTATGGGATACCGGACCTGGGATTCCCCCGCACGCCGCGGAAAAGATTTTTGATCCCTTTTTTACCACCAAAGAACATGGAACAGGATTGGGTTTGTCCGTTTGCAAACGAATCCTCCAAGATATCGGAGGCAGAGTGGAATTCTCGTCTTTAGAGGATGGGACGGCCTTCACTGTACACATTCCTGTTATGGAGGATTGAGACTCTTAATTTTTTTCATACCCGCCTGTTTTTCAGGTGGGTGATTCTTTTGGAAAAAAGCCGGTTGGTGTAGTATGATAAATGCATCAACTCACCCGTGTCATTTAGTTTTTCAACGGGGCTTGGAGTGTTGCTCGTGTCTTATCGGGCCTTGTATCGGGTATGGCGATCTCAGACATTTGCTGATTTAATCGGACAAGAGCATGTGACCAAAACCTTGACCAATGCATTGGCGGAAGGGCACTTTTCCCATGCGTATCTGTTTAGCGGGCCACGGGGTACAGGGAAAACCAGTACAGCTAAGATTATGGCCAAGGCGATCAACTGCCTCAACGGCCCATCCCCGGAGCCTTGTAATGAATGTGAGGCATGTCGCAAAATAACAACGGGTTCCCTGATGGATGTTGTGGAGATTGACGCCGCTTCCAACAGGGGCGTCGATGAGATTCGCGATCTGCGGGATAAAGTGAAATACGCTCCCTCTGAAGTGCGTTACAAGGTATATATCGTTGACGAAGTTCACATGTTGACCACAGAAGCCTTTAACGCCTTGCTTAAAACATTGGAAGAACCGCCGGAGCATGTTGTTTTTATTCTGGCAACCACGGAGCCACATAAACTGCCCGCCACCATCATCTCCCGTTGTCAACGCTTCTCCTTTCGCCGTATTTCCCTGGCCGCGATTTTGCAGCGTTTGCGCATGATTTGCGAAGCCCAGAATGTGGCGGCAGAGGATGCCGCTTTAACGGTGATTGCCCAAGCGGCGGACGGTGGGATGCGGGATGCCCTCAGTCTGTTGGATCAAGTGATGGCATTTGCCGACGACGGAAAAATAAGCGAAGAAGCGGTTTTGGCAGTGACGGGGTCTGCTTCTCGGCAATCCCTGGCCGCGATTGTAGCCGGGATTCTGGAGCAAAAACCGTCAGACTGCTTGGAACGGGTTGACCGCTTACTAAATGAGGGCTTGGAAGCGGAACGCTTGATTCATGATCTCATTCATTTGACGCGAGATTTGATGCTGATTCGGACCGCTCCCGATTTGCAGGAGATAGAACAGCGATTGGGCGGGGATGCCATACTGGAGCAACTCGCCACCCAGTCGTCAGCGGTGCGATTGGGGCGGGTGTTGGAGCGGTTGATTTACACCCAACAGCAGATGAAATGGGCGGCCCAGCCCCGGATTTTGCTGGAGGTGGCGTTGGTAGATCTTACCCAATGTCCGCCGGATTCCACTGAAGCCGCAGCGGGGAAGGAAACGGACGATGTGCAGGAAATCGCCCGGTTAAAAGAAGAGTTACGGCAGTTGCGGCAGCAGTGGGAGGAGTGGAAAGGGGGGCGTTCCCATCTACCCACTTCCGCACCCACTTCCGCACCCGCTGACGCTTCTCCCCCAGCATCGGTTTCTTCACCAAATCCCAAAAAGAAAGTGCAGCCATCCCGTCCTCGACCCGCACCGGTGGCAAAGGGAGAGGTTGCGTCGATGCTGGCTCGTTCTACCCCCGAGCGGTTGCAGCGGTTAAAAGGGTTATGGCCTGAGGTGTTGGGGAGGGTAAAGGAGCGAAAAATCACGGTTCATGCTTGGCTGATCGATGGCGAACCGGTAGCTGCAGCGGAAGATGCCGTCTTAATCGCCTTTCGCAACGCCATTCATCGAGATACCACGGAACGGGAAGGCAACAAAGGATTGATCGAGGAAGTGTTGCAAGAAGTGATGGGCTCTTCTCAACGGTTGATCACGGTGATGAAAGAAGAGTTTGATGCCATCCAACCCGTAGAACAGGCTGCCCCTCCCGTTACCTCAACAACTTCCTCTAAAGGGGAGTCCGCCGACAGTGTCGCCGGAGGTCAGGGTGAACGGGATGATGATCCCGTCAAACAGGCCATTGATTTTTTTGGTAAGGATATGATCGAGATTACAGATTGATCGGGAGGAATTTCGATGAAAAACATGAATCAAATGATGAAACAGATGAAAAAGATGCAAGCACAAATGGCCAAAGCTCAGGAAGAACTGGGCAACAAAGAAGTGGAAGCCACTGCCGGCGGCGGGGTTGTCAAAGTTCGGATGAACGGGCACAAACAGTTGTTGGATATTTCCATAGCCCCGGAGGCTGTCGACCCTGAAGATGTAGAAATGCTACAGGATATGATCACAGCTGCTGTCAACGAAGCCATGAAAAAGGCGGACGAGTTGGCGGCGCAGGATCTGGGGAAATTGACCGGTGGCTTAAACTTGCCTGGAATGTTTTAAGGCCGACCACGAAATTGGTTTGATCTTATAACCTGAGTTAGAAAACAGGGAGGGGTGGTGGTTCGGCGAGCGACTCTGCCACGCATGGAGCGGAGGCGGATCACCACCCCCGACCGCCCCACGATCGGTTTATTAGCAGCCTCTGCCTGTTCTTAGGAACAGGCTTTTCTTATCCTAAATCAAAAGGAGTGACCGCGTTGTATGTACCTGAACCGATTTCCAAATTGATCGAGGGATTTATGCGCTTGCCGGGTATTGGACCAAAAACAGCGCAGCGATTGGCGTTTCATGTACTTGTGATGGAGGAAGAAGACGTATTAGACTTGGCAAAAGCATTGGCCCGGGCCAAACGGGATCTGCGGCAATGCCGTATTTGCAGCAACATCACCGATCAGGACGTTTGCAATGTATGCGCGGATAAGAACCGGGATCGTTCCGTCATTTGTGTTGTACAGGATCCTCGGGACGTGATTGCGATGGAACGGACGAAGGAATACAACGGTTTGTACCATGTTTTAAACGGAGCGATCTCCCCGATAGAGGGGATCGGCCCGGATGAGTTAAGCATCCCGCAATTGTTGAAACGGTTGGAAGATGAAACGGTCGCGGAACTCATTTTGGCCACCAATCCCAATATTGAAGGGGAAGCGACTGCGATGTATCTACAGCGTCTGGTTAAACCAGTTGGGCTAAAAGTAACCCGCATTGCCCATGGCTTGCCCGTCGGCGGTGATTTGGAATATGCCGATGAAGTTACTTTGACCAAGGCGTTAGAAGGACGAAGAGAGCTATAATAGAGGGGATGGTTTAACCTTGCTGCCTGCCCAATCCACCACTGCTGAATCACATTCGCAACCTCCGCTGGCTCAATTGCGCCATTGGTGTGCATGGTTTCTTTGTATCAGTTTTTTTTATATGGTTCCGATGGAGCTATCCACGTTGGAATGGCAAAAAACAGAGGAAGGCTTATGGCGCATCCAAAGTGCGGAGACACCAAGTTTGTGGATTGCATTTCAATACTTGTTATGGATGATAGTTACCTTCATTTCTTCGCTGCTGTTTATATTAACCGGCTCGGTTCAGAACTTTGCCTATGAGAAATTCGCATTCCAAAAGCAGGTCGAAGGCTTAACGGTGGTTTATTATTTTGCCTGGGTGCAATTTCTTACCATGGTGACGCTTTTTCCTTATTTTTTTATTTCCGGTTTTGGAGGCTTGGAATGGTTAGACTCTTTCTTTTCCTTCTTGCCACACTTTATTATGGTGGGAACAGCATTGGTGTTGTTTCGCGGCTCTTGGGAAGCGCTGGGCTTTGATCGACCCCGTGCAAGTCGCTGGCTCATGATGATCGGTGTGGTGGCGGGCTCTTATCTGTTGGTCTTCTTTTTCCTGGATTCGCTGGTGACGGAACCGGTGGCACGATGGTTTAACCTGGAGCTGGCATCCTGGCGCGAAGACGATATTTCAGCAGGGATCAGCCAAGCGGTGGAGTCGGGTTGGGTGTTTGTATTATTTCAGCTGCTCATCATCGGGGTGGTGGGTCCAATCGCTGAGGAAGTGGTTTTTCGCGGATTGTTGATGAAGCTGATGTGGCGCAAAATTGGTGTAGGATTGAGCATTCTACTCTCTTCTGTGATTTTTGCCCTCTTTCATGCTGACGTCGCTTTTTTTGCGCCGTTGTTGGCCATGGGTTTGGTGATGGGGATCTTGTATGCTTGGTTTCGTTCCCTGTGGGCACCCATTCTGTTTCATATTGTGAACAACTCCGTGTCTGTGTTATTTGAAGTATTTGGCTTTTAGGATGCCCCTGTTCTACTCCCTCGCTTGCGTTCATAGGCTTGTACTAGGCAATGCAAATGGATGACCGTCAGGATGACGATGGCAGCGGAAAGGAGCGAGTCGGATGCAATGGGGATGGTGGCTGTTGGTGGGGGTGGCTTCCTTATTATTGCTGATGGTGATTAGTCGATCGATTATCAAGCCTTTGCGCTGGGTGTGGTATGGAATTTTGTATACAGCCGTCGGTGGGTTGGTGCTGTTTGTTTTAAACTTGGCGGGAGATCTGATCGATTTTCGCCTACCCATCAATCCAGTAACAGCGATGATTACCGGTTTGCTGGGATTACCGGGGCTGATTTGTCTGATCGTAGTCAAATTGTTTTTAGTGGGTGGGTAAAAAGATAAAAAAACCTCTTGACGTAAAAGCCTGCCCATGTTAAATTAATATCTGTCGCCGCAACACGGCAGCGAAACAAAAAAACAACTTCAAAAAAAGTTGTTGACAAGATCATCACGGTTTGATAAGATAGATCTTGTCGCCGCAAGAGGCGGCAGGGCTGGAAAAGCCTGAAGCAACAAGCGTTCCTTGAAAACTGAAGAGCGAATGAACGACCCTGTTCAATTCTTATTATGAGCGTTTCAAGCTCTTTTTATGGAGAGTTTGATCCTGGCT